>NZ_LHSJ01000091.1:13284-27384 GCF_001270295.1 Achromobacter sp. DMS1
TTTTTGGACGCCGGGGTGGGTCAGTTTTACTCCGACGATTCCGACGAAAGTGGGTCAGTTTTCAACCGGCGTTGACACATTCGCAGGCCAGCAACCCGTTCTCACCTTGGGACCGCTCACCACCGAGTCCGAAAAGAGCGAGCAGAAAGGCTTTGCTAACCTGTTGATCGGCCTGTTTGGCGCCGTGCGCAATCCGCTGGCCCATGCACCCAAGACGAATTGGCCTATGTCCGAGCAGGACGCACTGGACATCCTGACGCTGGTGTCGCTGATTCATCGCAAGCTGGATGGCGCCACGAAAGTCGCCGCCGTATCGCCATAACGGAAAGAGAAGAATGGACGAGGCGATCGTTGTCTTCTCTCGGAAAGGGATTTTTCAGACCACGATCGCCGCGCGCGACGTTCGCAGCCGGGAACATGCGCGCAAGCTGTGGCCCCTGGCATCTCCCGGCGCATCACGGCAGATGGTGACATGGGTCAGCCCATCCTTTGAAAGCGGGAAGCTGCGTCGGCGATCCCATTTCCGGATGCTTCCTGCCCAGCACACCTATAGCCCCAAAGCGCACTTCGATGATGAAGAAGCCAGTCGGTGGCGCGCCGTGCAGGAAAGCGCCGAACACCGACGCGCGAAGGAGCTTGTCGCGGCTGAACTAGCCCGACGCTTGAACACCGGACTTGCAATGCCCTGGGCGTTCAAGGACGCGGATGCGTCTGACTATCCGCTGGAAGGCAACTTGCTGCTTGGCGCCGATCGGGTGGCGATCGAGCACCCGCTGGAAACACCATTCGGCAGCAAATTCCGACTCGACGTTGCCGTGCTCGGGCCGCCTGTCCAGACCGAGCCGATGGTGCTTGGGGGCGTCGAAATCGAACTCGGGCATGCCTTTGATGGGCGCAAGGCGTTAGTCGTCCCTGAAGAACTCATATCGCGCATGACGTATCGCGATTTCGTGCTTGATGAGGCGTGCTGCAACCACCAGTTTTCGCTACGCTGACGGCTGCTTTCTTGCAGTTTCAGACCACCGATGCGCAAGCGCTCCGTGGCCGCCGACAGCGCGGCCGCCCATGCCGATGAACTGTTTCGTTCCCGTCTGGAGAACCAGATCGACCTGCGCCATCCGCTGGCCAAGCTGGCCCAGCGCATGCCCTGGGCGGACCTGGAGGACGCGCTGGCACCGACGCTTCCACCCGATCCGGCCCGCGGCGGCCGTCCCGCACTGCCTGTGCGGCTGATGGCGGGGCTGCTGTATCTCAAGCACGCCTACGACCTGTCGGACGAGGAGGTGTGCCTGCGCTGGCTGGAGAACCCGTACTGGCAGTTCTTCACCGGCGAGGTGGTGTTCCAGACCACGCTGCCGTGCAATCCCAGTTCGCTGACGCGCTGGCGGCAGCGGCTGGGCGAGGCGGGCATGGAGGAACTGTTGGCGCAAACGATCGCGGCGGCACGGTCGATGAAGGCGGTCGACGCGCGCGAACTGTCGCGGGTGATCGTGGACACGACGGTGCAGGAGAAGGCCATCGCGCACCCGACCGACAGCCGGCTGCTGGAAGTGGCCAGGAAGAAGCTGGTGCTGCTGAGTCGCCGTAACGGGCTGAAGCTGCGGCAGACCTACGAGCGCGAAGCGCCGGGACTGGCGCGCAAGGCGGGCCGCCACGCGCACGCGCGGCAGTTCAAGCGCATGCGCCGGGTGCTCAAGCGCCAGCGCACGCTGCTGGGCCGGGTGATCCGCGATGTGGGCCGGCAGTTGGGCACGCTCGAAGGCGCTGCCCGCGAACAGGTGCAGGTGTGGCTGGAGCGGGCCGAGCGCATCCGCAGCCAGCAGCCGAAGGACAAGCACAAGCTCTACGCCCTGCACGCACCCGAGGTGGAGTGCATTGGCAAGGGCAAGGCGCGCAAGCCGTACGAATTCGGCGTGAAGGTGGGCATTGCGGTCACCGCCAGGAAGGGGCTGGTGGTGGGCGCGCGCAGCTTTCCGGGCAATCCGTACGACGGCGACACCCTGGCCGAGCAGCTCGAACAGGTCGAGATCGTCAGCGGCCAGAAGCCGACGACAGCCATCGTGGACCTGGGCTTCCGTGGTCGCGAGCTGGAAGGAGTCACGGTCCTGCATCGCGGCAAGCCGAAGCGGCTCACGCGAAGGCAATGGGCGTGGGTGAAGCGACGGCAGGCGGTGGAGCCGGTGATCGGACACCTGAAGGGCGACTGCCGACTGCGTCGCTGCCATCTCAAGGGCGCCGAAGGCGACGCCCTGCACGTGATCGCCTGCGCGGCCGGCTACAACATCCGCTGGCTGCTGCGGTGGATCGTGTTTTTGTGGGCCTGGATCCGGGCAGTGGCCAGCGCCGATACATCAGGCCGGCAGCCGTTGGGGCTCCGTCGTCTGGCCTGATATCGATTCTTCAGACCCGACGCGTTAATCGGAAAATCGCTCGGATTCCCCCTCATCTCCATCGACATCACTGAGATGACGCTGGCAGAACTCACACCAGAATGGGCGCAGAAGGTGCTGACTGCAACCACGCGGAGTCATGAGCAAGGGCGCCGGCAGACCTACATCTACCTGCATGATCTCCTGTACCCCCTCTACGCGCAGCTACCGGCATTTCTCGACGATGAACAGCGCCACCAGTTTCTGGTGTTTGCGGACGACAACACTCTAAACAAGCTGGTGCGCTGGATGAACGCGCTGGCCGAAAAGCTGGAGTATCCGAAGGGTACGGTCGCCGTTGCCCTGGTCAATGGCAAGAACGAACAGTCGCGCAAGATGCTGGAACGCGCCGGACAAGTGGTTGGCCCCGACTGGGCTGAATTCAACGACCAGCGATGCCTGCGTCTGACTCTTCCGCGGCCAAAAGGTCCGGCTGATCTCCAGGCTCATCGCTTCCACATGACGATGGCGCGCGTTCTGCTGTCGCACGCCGATGCGCTGGTTGGCTACAAGTATTGCAACGGTGTGGACAACAACCACCCCGAAGAAGATGTATGGGTTGCGCATCGCTGGATCGCCGACCTGAAAACTCATACCCAGCACCGCGTATTGCCAAAGCGACTGTCTGAACCGATCAACAGGTTGATCGCGGTGGTTTCGGACCTGCATCGCAATCACGCGGCAACCAGCCAAGAGGCGTGACCATTCCCATACTGAATTTCAATCTATAGCTGTTTTTTGCGCTCTTTTCCGAGGGGCCGAAGAAGACAAAGATGGCAAGCACTCGAATAGGCGTTCTGCATAGACGAAGCCCATCCGCCTGACAGAATCCTGATCGAAATACAGCAGCCAAGCGGCTAGAAGCGCCAGAGAAATGAGTAGTGTTAAGCCTGCTGCGAGCCCTGGATCAGCAAAATGCATTGGGTTGAAGTGGGGAGGTTTCACCTGTAGAACCTTTGCGATCAACAGCCCGTAGAGAACGCCCACGAGACACGATGCGATACCGACCGGTTTCATCGCCAGCATGTTGCGATGGAATCCATAGGCGATGTTCTCTTTCAGCAAGAGCTGCTTGTTCGAGCGCGTGAGTTCGCGAAGTCGTTTGGTTGCACCTATGTATGTATCGTCTGCCTGCTCAGGGTTTGCTAACTCTTCTTCCGCTGTTGGCATCGCGATGCCAAGTTTGGCAGTGATCGCCGTGTGGTAGCGCTGCTTGCTGACACCATCGAGAAACCTGTCGCGGTGGCGCAGTGCAATGGTGGTGGGCATGCCCCCCCACTTGGCAACTAAGGTTTCTTCGAGTTTCTTACCGCGGCCACGGGCAACGCTCGCAAGCGCATAAATGGCCCCACAGCCACCAAGCAGGCCAATCACACTCGTAAGCACAGGATGCTTGGCTCCGTAGACGCACAACAACGGAACCAGTACCGGCAAGGCCACAAGAAGCCCAGGAACAACCCGCGCCTTGCGCTCATAAGGATCCTTGACCAGTTCAAAAATTGTTGTCATATGGAGTCAAGCCTGTGCCGTAAGGGCATCGATGTAGGGTTGAATTTCGTCGCGATTTTTCAGCGCGATCTGTTGTGCGAGCGGATCTGGTGCTTCCTTGGTGTGCAAGCCCAGACGTCTTAGTGTGTAGTAAAGGAATGCTTGACGGCATGGAAGCTTGACCTGCCCGTCTTCCATGCCGTAGTCCAACTCCAACACTCGTTTCTTGGCCGCCGGTAAGTCGGGGTGTGGCGCAAGGATCAGAGTCAGCACAGTATGCCAATGCGTATCCTGACTGAAGTCCACTTGGCTCGGCTCTATACCATCGATGCGGAGGATTCGAGCGAGGACGAAATCGCTGAAGCGCTGGCGCTTGTGGCAAAACGCGCGCACGTGCCAACGAAAGCCATCGTAGCCAAGAGCGTGTGGTGACAGCAGGCGAATTGATTCGTTCAAGGACGTCATGGACTGGTAACTGACTCGAATGGCTTCCTGCTGCCGTATTGCACGGACCACCAATTCGACAGTCTGCTCGTCGATGGTGCGCCAGGGGGAAGGCGCCCAATCTATCTCCGGCGCGGAGCCGATAAAGCTGGCCGCTGACTCAACCACCCCCATCTTGGTTGCCAACAGTTCTGCCAGATAACGTTGTGCAGAGCTTCGCTGGTAAAGCGGACGAAAACTCTGCGTTGCCGTGTAGGTCTTGGAGCTGCGGTCGTATGTCAGGTTATTCGGGGCCAGTTCGGTGTACTTGGCAATATCAAGTGACGCTTGAGGCACTGATATGCCGAAGTGCTCAGTGAGATCCATTCGATTGATGCGCCGCTCCCAGCGCAACCGAAAATCGATGAATTGAAGTCTGCTCTCCAACCCCCAGCTCAGCCCCTTGGGCTCAACAGGTTCGGCAGTAGCAACGGGAGGCTCTTGCATCAGTAGCGCCTAAAAAGTAGACTGATCGAAAAAATAGTCGTACATTAACTATACGCGATCACTCCTCGGTCGTCTACCCGGAGACCCCAAGTGCCCACCACCATCACCTTTTTCCCCGTTGACAACGGGGACATGACCCTCATCAAGTTCGGTGATCTTGATGCCACCACGCTACTGATCGACGTAAACATCCGGCAAGATGCCGACGATCCTGATGGGGAAGCGCGTGATGTTGCCAAGGACCTGCGCGATCGACTGAAGAAGGATGAGAACGGCAGGCCATATGTTGATGCCTTCCTGCTGAGCCACCCCGACGACGACCACTGTCGGGGGCTGACTCGGCACTTCTACTTGGGCGAATTGGACAAATACCCGGATGACAAGAAGGACGACAAGGACAAGAAGATCGTCATTCGCGAGATGTGGTCGTCTCCCATTGTGTTTCGGCGTGCGAGCAAGGCCCTTACCTTGTGTGATGACGCGAAGGCGTGGGCTACCGAGCGCGCCGACGTGTTCAGTTGAACCGAGACAAGAACTTCGCCGTTGGGGCCGGTGATCGCATCCAGATCATGGGGGAGGACATCAATGGAAAGACCGATGACCTCACCTCCATCGTGCGGAAGGTCGATACGCGCTTCTCGACAATCAACGGTAAGAGTTCAGCATTCTTCTCCGCGTTTCTTCTTGCGCCATTGGACGCAAAGGACGATGAGGAAGAGGAAGAGTGCCTGGTCAAAAATCAGTCCAGTGTGATTTTGAACTTCACGTTAGCTGCCGATGCGGCGACACCAGATGGCGCGAAGTTTCTAACTGGTGGAGATGCTGAAGTATTTATCTGGAACCGTCAGTGGCAGCGCCATAAGGCCGATGCCGAGGTTCTGGAGTACGACATCATGCAGACGCCTCATCATTGCTCTTGGCACTCTTTGTCTTACGACAGTTGGTCGAAGTGCGGAGAAAAAGCAAAACTTGATGCCGATGCCCGAGATGCATTGTCACAGACCCGCGACGGCGCCGTCATCGTCGCAAGTTGCAAGCCGATCAAGGATGACGACAGCGATCCGCCCTGCATCCGTGCAAAGCGTGAATACGTTGAAATCGTGGAGGAAGCAAAGGGTGAGTTCTACTGCACGGGTGAATACCCGAGCGAGAAATCCGTGGAGCCCCTCGTTTTCACTGTCACTTCCCAAGGTGTGCAGCCCCCCTCGAAGAAGGAAGCTGGATCGAAGGCCGCCGCCGTGATTACCTCCGCGCGAACTCCCATGCCGCACGGGGCATCATGACGGACGCTATCGCAGACGCACTGCATCAACTTCAGCGACATCGGGGCTTGACCCGCGTTGGCGAACCAACGGTAATCGGTGCATTGACGCAGATAGCAGTCGATGTTGCCGTGCAACTGCCAAGCAGGTCTCGGCGTAGCGGCGTCTCCGAAACCGGGGTGCGTGCCGTCGAGACATGCGTGCTGGTATTCGGCAGTGACTGGCCCCTATCCGCGCCCAAGCCCTTCTTGCGTGCGGACTTCCCGCTCAACTTGCCACACATAAACCCCCATCGCGAAGGCGAGTTGGTTTCGCCATGCCTGTTCGAAGGATCTTTGAACGAACTGCTGCATCGGTTTGGTCTCGACGCCATTGTCGATCAGTTGGTTGATTGGCTGCACAAGGCTGCCGCCGGAACGTTGTTGGACCTGGAGCAAGGGTGGGAACCGACGCGGCGAGATAGTTGTCCTTCGACCGTTGTCTTCAGTGCCGAAAAGGTCGCGGCCGCCGCCCCCGTTGACGGCGCGGTTTTGGTGGTTTCCGCGGGCTACGTGACGATTGATGGCGGGCTATACGCCATCATCGATGACGAGCTGAGCGCACAAGTTGATCCTGTGTTTTCCCAAGGCGTTCACAACGACAAGTTGGGAAATTGGGGGAATGGCCATACCGCGACCTTCATTGCGCGGGGACCAATCACCGATGGCCACCCGTATGTAGTCGAACGCTATCAACCGGAGACGGTTGTCGATCTCACGACACTGCTAGATCGAGCAGCGGAACTTGGTATCGATCGTGACGCTTTAGCCCAAAGCTTGGAGGGTTATTACGGGCGCTCGATTCTGGATATGCAACAAGACTCGCGTGGTTGGGTGCACGGTTTGTACGCGATTGTGATTCTGACTGTACAAAGACCAGCGCCGCTTGTTGGATCACCAGGCCGGAATGTCGAGGTATTGCCCTATGTGGTGCGCTATGAACTCAACGCTCAATCGCTCCTAGAGCGAAATGCCACGGTTCACCCCGCCTTTCATGCGCATGCGTTGTCTCCCGAGCTGCTGGCACGGACATCTGGTATCCCGTCAGCAGCCACATCGCAGCCACTGGTCATCCTTGGCTGCGGTAGTGTGGGATCAAAAATCGCGATGCACCTCGGGCGGGCTGGTTTCGGCTCAATGACTTTCGTTGACAACGAATCCATATCACCTCACAACATAGCGCGGCATGCACTCATTGAGCGAGCATCGGTGCTGATCCCGCCTCGGAAGTCGGCGCTGATGAAGACGGCCTTTGAAGAACTGTCGCATCTTCAATCGCGCGCGTTCGACGCTGACGCTGTGACCCTCCTAGTCGATCCGGAACAGTTCGCCACCAGCGTTCCTCAGGATGCTGCCCTTATCGTGGATACGACGGCTTCACTTCAGGTACTGGCCGCAGAAACGCAATCAAAAGCATTGGACCAATCCCCAACTCGACTGGCACGGGTCGTGATGTATGGCCAGGGGCGCTGTGTCGCGGTTTTGCTTGAAGGGCCAAGTCGCGCCGGTCGGGTTGACGACCTCACGGCATTCTTATTCGAGTGCTGCCGGTTTGTGCCAGAACTTCGTGCGTCGATTGCCGGTGATACGTCGGAGCCGACGCGCATTTTTGTAGGGGACAATTGCCGCTCACTGACCATGCCAATGTCAGATGCCGTTGTTTCGCGGTCTGCATCACTGGCTGGAGTGCAACTGGAACGCTGGCTCGTTGATGGGCTGCCGAAGGAAGCGACGCTTTGTGCTGGCATCGCGGACGCCGAAGGCCTTGGCATGGCCTGGAGTCGCGCGAGCCTTGGCCCAACCACTGTGCTCGATGTAGCGGACGATGGTGGCTGGAGCGTTCGGATTCTCGACCCTGTGGCGCACGCGATCAATGCTGATGCGCTGCACTGGGGTGCGGTGGAAACAGGAGGCGCCTTGGTTGGCCGTATCTCGTTTGAAAATCGAACCATCACCATTGCGGGCCTTGTCGAGGCGCCCTCTGACAGCGTTCGCAAGGCAACCCGCTTCGTCCTTGGAACCAGTGGGCTTGTCCAAAGTTTGCGTGCTGCAAACGAGGCCTCTTTGGGGTATCTCGCTTTCATTGGCACCTGGCACAGCCACCCGAAAGGCGGCGCGCATTCAGGGATAGACCGAAATACATTGCGCAGCATCGCTGAGGATGCAGGTGGTCTCCCCGCCGTGTCGTTAGTATGGACTCCAACAGGACTCACGTGCGCGGTTGACCGCTGGTAAGAACAAAGTCACCGACACTTTTTTCAGAGAATGAGGGGGATTTATGGCTGACTACTTCGAGATTGATTTTTTAGGCGTCGAAACAGCGAAAAGCGGGGATGCGATCACGCTACGCTATTCGGTGAATGGCACTGAGGGCGTACACGTCGTTGACGGTGGATACCTGGATACGGGAGATCAGATCGTCGAGCATCTGAAAACCTATTACGGAACAACTGTCATCGACCATGTGATCCTCACACACCCTGACCGCGACCACGCCAATGGGCTGCGGAAGGTCTTGGAGCAATGCACAGTCAAGAACCTCTGGATCAACAGACCATGGATATACGCAGATCAACTGATTGATCGCTTCGAGAACTATGAGTCAGTTGAAGCCCTGAGAAGGAAGTTGCGGTCCATCTATGATGCCTCGGCAGCGCTTGAGGATATTGCGCTGGAGAAGGGAATTTCTATCCATGCTCCTCTTCAGGGGCAAAGCATTGGCCCATTCATGGTAATGGCACCAACTTTGGGCCGCTATCTTGACCTGATCGTAGATTCAGCGAAGACACCGGAAGCTGTTGATGAAAGCGTTATGGATAGTGCGCTGAGCAGCCTATTCCGGGCAGTAAAGGCCGCGACGGCCTATATCAAGTCCCTGTGGGGCGAGGAGTATTTTCCACCTGGCCCCACCAGTCGGGAGAATGAAATGAGTGTGGTGCAGTCGGCTGTGCTGAACGGCCATCGCATTATGCTTACTGGTGATGCAGGACGAGAAGCGTTGCAGGAAGTGATCGACTATGCCCCCTTTGCGGGACTTACGTTGCCCGGAATTCGATACTTCCAAGTGCCTCACCACGGAGGTCGACACAACGTCTCTACGGAAATTCTGGATCAATTGCTTGGCCCACGCTTGGACGCGATGCCTGACAATCACCACTGGAATGCTATATGCAGCTCCGCCAAAGCGGACGAGGATCACCCGCGGAAGTCGGTGATTCGCGCTGTATTGCACCGGGGCGGGCACTGGGCGGCAACTGAAAGCAAGAACATCCGCATCGGCGCGGGCATCACCCGTGATGGCTGGGTGCCGATTCCTCAGGCGCCGTATCCCGAAGATCAAGAGAATTGACTTCGACAGAACCTCAGCACCATTTTTATTCTCTGCTGGCTACATTGTTTGCGTCCCGGCGTGCCGCCGCCGGGTTCGCGGGCTGCGCCCCGCGCTTCGTGCCGAATCGCGGCCATCCGGCTTTGACCCCTGACGCCTTCGGCCCTGGCGGGCCTGCGCGCTCCGCTTGCACAAAGGCGAGTGTGTGCAATGGGCGGGTGTAGGCGGTCTTGCTGTTCCCTTCACCGTATCACGGTGTTCTCGCCGTCAAGGGCTGCGCGCCCGTTGGCGCTTGCGGCCTGGCGGCCGTCTGCGACCCCTGACTGCTGTGCTGCGCCGTGCTGGCGACGGTTCCGGGCAATTCCGCCCGTGCAACCGGAGATCGTCATGAACGACAAATCGCACGTCTCGCTTGAACAACACGTTTGCCTTGTCTGCGGTACTCGCTTCGACACTGGCGCCATCCTGCTGGATCGCCGCCTGCGCGCAAGCATGGAGCGCCACACGGCAACCGGCTGGGGCTTGTGCCCCGAGCATCAGAAGCTGTCGGACGACGGCTTTGTCGCGCTGGTCGAGTGCGACCCGCAGCGCAGCGGCTCGCCGGCTGGCGGTGGCCGCGTGAAGCCCGAGCAGGCATACCGGACGGGCCGTCTGGCGCACCTCAAGCGCGAAGCCTTCGCGCAGGTGTTCAACGTGCCGATCGCGGCCGATCAGCCGTGCGTCTTCGTCGAACCCGGCGTGATCGAGCAGTTGCAGACGATGACGGCGAACTGATCGCGCCTGGTGCCATCCGGTGCGCTGCCCTTCGGGGCAGCGCACCTTTTTTTCTGCTGCGCCCTGGTGCCAATGACTTCGCGCCTGCGGCGCTGCGCGCTGGCGCTTGCACTCCAGGGGAAGTGCCTGCGGCACATCCCCGCCGCGCTTCGCTTGGCGCCCCTGCAACACCGCCGCCCCGGCTGCGCCGGCGCGGCAATACCGATGCCGCAAAGGCTGCTTGTCCACCGCAGAAGATCCACGCTGCATCTCCACGACTGCATGGGCGTCCCCGGCCAAGAAACATGGCCGGTCGCGCTGTCGTGCTTCGCATCGAGCCGCCTGCGGCGTCTCGCCCCTGACGGGCTTCCATCATTCCCTCGCTCCGCTCGGCTGACGCCTCCGGCCCGGCTTCCAGCTTCGGGCCTGCGCGCTTCGCTTGCCGTGCGGTCAGCACATAGGGATGGCCGTTGCCTTGTCCAGCCGTCTCCCCTGACTTCATCACCTTGTCCGCGACTGTAGCCCGCGCCCGTGTGCCGTCAAGGCGCGCAGGGCCGTGTCCTCGCTGCGCTGCGGGCCGCACCGACCCTGCGCTCGTTTCCTTGACGGCCCCCGTCCGCGTGCTCCGGGCGTCGCGGGCGATGAACTCAGGAAAGACGGTGGCAACAGGGCCAACCGGGTTCCTCGTGCCGACCGCACAGAACAGCCGGAAGGCTGGGCTCCGAATCTAGGAATCCGGTGTGCGGTTTGAACAGCAAACCTCTTTTTGTCAGGAGAAAGACCATGCAACTCGCATCCCGTTTCGCTTCCCGTTCGCCGTCGCTGCGCAGCGACACCCCGCTGTCCGACGACCAAATCCAGCGCGTGGCCCCGTCCATCTTCGCGGACGCCCCGCATGAGAGCCGTTCCGAACGCTACAGCTACATCCCCACCGCCGCCGTGCTGACGGAGCTTCGCAAGGAGGGTTTCCAGCCCTTCATGGTGGCGCAGACCCGCGTGCGCAACGAAGACCGCCGCGACTACACCAAGCACATGATCCGCCTGCGCCATGTCAGCCAGATCAACGGCGCTGAAGCCAATGAGATTGTGCTGCTGAACTCGCATGACGGCACCAGCAGTTATCAGATGTTGGCCGGAATGTTCCGGTTCGTGTGCAGCAATGGCCTTGTCTGCGGCGACACCGTGGCCGACGTGCGCGTGCCCCACAAAGGCGACGTAGCCGGTTCCGTCATCGAAGGCGCTTACGAAGTCTTGAGCGGCTTCGAGCGGGTGAAGGAAAACCGCGATGCCATGCGCGCCATCACCTTGAGCGATGGCGAATCCGAAGTGTTCGCCCGCGCCGCGCTGGCCCTCAAGTACGACGACCCCGACAAGCCCGCGCCCATCACCGAATCGCAAATCCTGATGCCGCGCCGTTTCGATGACCGCCGCCCCGACCTGTGGAGCGTGTTCAACCGCACGCAGGAGAACCTGACCAAAGGCGGATTGCATGGCCGCAGCGCCAACGGACGCCGCCAGCGGACCCGCCCGGTGCAGGGCATTGATTCCGATGTGCGCCTCAATCGCGCCCTGTGGCTGCTGGCCGATGGCCTGCGCCAGTTGAAAGCCTGAACCCCACCCACGCGGCAGGGGCAGGCAGCAGCCCTTGCCGCTTTTCTCCGCGCTGCATTCCTCAACCGATTGGAGTCATCATCATGAACGCCGTTACCAAAGCCGAAGCCCATGCCATCGAAACCGCCGCGCCGCTGGAAGCCGCCGACCCGACCAAGAACCTGATCTTGGTTGCGCTCTCGCAGTTGCAGCCGCGCCGCTCCAAGCGCAACGCCCGCACGACGCCGCGCCAGTCCATCCCCGAACTGGCCGCGAGTATTTCCCGCGTCGGCCTGCTGCAAAACCTCATCGTGATTGCCGCCGCCCCACATGGAGACGGTAGCGAGCAGTACGAAGTCGTTGCCGGCGACCGACGCCTGACCGCAATGAAGCTGCTGGCGAAGAAGAAGCGCATCGCCGCCGACTACGAAGTGCCGTGCCTGCTGGTGCCCGATGCCTCGGCGCGTACTGTCAGCCTCGCGGAAAACCTGCTGCGCGAGCAGATGCATCCCGCCGACCAGTTCGAGGCGTTCGCCGCGCTGGTGAAGGAAGGCCGCCCCATCGAGGACATTGCCGCCGACTTCGGCGTGTCCCCGCTGGTGGTGCAGCGCCGCTTGAAGCTGGCCAACGTCTCGCCGCGCCTGCTGGCCGACTACCGCGCCGGTGGCGTGACGCTGGAGCAGTTGATGGCCTTGACCATCACCGACGACCACGCCGCGCAGGAAGCCGCGTTCTACGCTGCGCCGGACTGGCAGCGCGGCGCGTCCGCGCTGCGCGAGCGCCTGACCGAGCGCGAAATCAGCGCCAGTCATGCGCTGGTGCGTTTCGTCGGGCTGGACGCCTACACCGAAGCAGGCGGCGGCATCCGCCGCGACCTGTTCGCGGAAGGCGATGCCGGAACCTACCTGACCGACGCCGCGCTGCTGGAAGCGCTGGTGCGCGGCAAGCTGGATGGGCAGGCCGAGGAAGTGCGCGCCGAGGGCTGGGCGTGGGGGGAAGCCGTGCCGCAGATGAGCCATGCCGACCGGCAGACGTTCCAGAACGCGCCGCGCCAGCGCCGCGAGCCGAGCGCACGCGAAGCCCGCCGCATCGCTTCGCTGCAAGGCCGTCTCGACAAGATCGACACGACGCTGGAAGAAGCCTACGACGCCGAGGACGAGGACAAGGTGGCGACGCTGGGAGAACGGCGCGAGCAGGTGGCCGGTGAACTGCAAGCCATCGAGGACGCCTTGCAGGACTACGCGCCGGACGTGCGCGCCGTGGCCGGTGCCATCGCCACCATCGACCGCGAAGGCGAAACCGTGATCTATCGCGGGCTGCTGCGCGAGGCCGAGGCGAAGGCGCTGCGCACGCTGCACCGGCTGCGGCAGGGTTTCGCGGAAGGCGGAGCCACGAACGAGGACGAAGGCGATGCCGACGAAGCGCCCAAGGCCGCGAACGTCTCCGACCGGCTGGCGCAGCGGTTGAGCGCCCACCGCACGGCGGCGCTGCAAATCGAAGTCGCGCAGCATCCGCACGTCGCGCTGGCCGCGCTGGCGCATGGCATGGTGCAGACCGTCTTGCAACCCAACGCCTACCGCGACGGCCTGCCGCTCGGCGTGCGCCTGACCGTGAAAGACCGGCTGGAAAGCCTTGCCCCGGACATGCCGGAATCGCCCGCCGCTGTGGCGCTGCACACCTTGCAGGAAGTCGCGGGCGAAGCCTTGCCGCAGGACAGTGCCGAACTGTTCGCCGTGCTGCTGGCGAAGTCGCAAGACGAGCTGGTGCGGCTGCTGGCCGTCTGCGTCGCGGCCACGGTGGACGTGGTGACGCCGCGCGCCACGCAGCGCCAGCCCGGCGCGGAACTGGCGCAGGCCGTGGGGCTGGACATGGCCGCATGGTGGAAGCCGACCGCCGAGGGCTATTTCCAGCACGTACCGAAGGCCGCGATTCTGGAAGCGATCGGGCAGTACGCCCCGGATCACGTCACCCGCCTGTCGAAGCTCAAGAAGGGCGACATTGCCAGCGAAGCCGAACGGCTGGCCGAGGGCACCGGCTGGATGCCTGCCGTGTTCCAGACCGGGCACCACACGGAGCCGGAAGGCGTGCCGGATGCGGCGAGCGATGGCGACGCGCCGGAAGATGCCGCCGACGAGGTGGAGGACCACGCGATGGCCGCGTGATTCCGCAAGCTGGCCCCGGCGCGCTGCGCCGGGGCTTTTCCCCGAACCGGGCGCGGCAGGTCTGCCGCGC
Organism: Achromobacter sp. DMS1; assembly: GCF_001270295.1. NCBI lineage: Bacteria > Pseudomonadati > Pseudomonadota > Betaproteobacteria > Burkholderiales > Alcaligenaceae > Achromobacter > Achromobacter sp. DMS1. Next base: position 27,335 of record NZ_LHSJ01000091.1, read on the forward strand.
CCGGTTTCGACGTCCACAGCAAAATCGCCCCGTCGCCGCCTTCGGCCAGG
>NZ_LHSJ01000092.1:0-14087 GCF_001270295.1 Achromobacter sp. DMS1
GCTCGAAGCCCAGCGCGCGGCGATCGAAGCGCAGAAGCAGGCCGCGCTCGAGGCGCAGCGCCGGTTGCTGGCCGAATACCGCCAGGCGGTGGCAGACCGCGGCGCCAACGCGGTCGCCATGGGCCAGACCGCCTCCATCATGTTGCTCGACACCGAACTGGGCACGGTGGCGCAGCGCAAGGGCGAGCTGCGCACCCGTCCCGAGCGGGGCGGTTTCTGGCTGCGCGGGGCGGCCAGCGGCTACCAGGTCGAAACCGCCGACGCCAGCGCGTTCGACCAGGACGCCAGCGCGGTTTCGGCAGGCGCCGACTATGCCTGGGCGGGGCAGGCGGGCACGCTCTACCTCGGCGGCTTTGTCGGCATGTCGCGGTCCGGGCAGGACGCGGAATTCGGCACGCACGGCAAGATCGACAGCCGCTATGCGGGCATCTACCTGTCGTACGAGCACCAGAGCGGCCTGTACCTGGACGTGGTGAACAAGGTGGGCCGGATCGAGCAGGACGTGCGTTTCGACCTCCCGCTGGACCGCGGCGAATACGCCGACAACGTGTCGCACACCACTTATTCGGGCAGTATCGAAACCGGCTATCACTGGAACCTGGGCTCGGGCTGGTTCGTCGAGCCCCAGCTCCAGGGTATTTACACGCGCAGCAGCCAGACTTCGGTGCAGGGCAGGGCGGGCCTGCGCGCCGGCCGCAGCATCGCGCTGCAGCAGGGCGGTGTGATGCAGCCCTATGTCAAGGCTTCCTACCTGAAGCAGTTCTCCCACGACGACACCGTGTCTTTCGGCAACACCGATTATCACGTCGCGCTGCCGGGCAACCGCTGGCAGCTGGGCGGAGGGCTGGGCGTGGAGTCCGGCCGTCACGGCGCTTTCGTGGACGTGCAGTACGGGCATGGCGCCAGCGTGAGTCACGAACTCACGGCCAGCATCGGCTACCGCTTCCGCTTCTAGGAAAACGGGCCGGTTGCGCCGGTCGCCGTCCTTATAATGCGGGACGCCTCGATGCCTGGGAGGAGGGCCGTCCGCCGTGCAATACGAATATCTGTTCTGGTCCATGGCCGCGCTGGTCGCGGCCGCCCTGGCCGTGGGTTCGCTGTGCGGCCGCATGGCGTCCGCCGGCCGCACGTTCGCGGGCGTGGCGGTCTGGGCCTCGCGGTGCTGGCGGGCGTCGCGCTGCTCGCCCCCCGGGGCGGCTTCGGCGACATGGCGGGCATGCTGGCAATCGCCGCGGCCATGTTCACGCTGGTAATCGCGTCGGCGTCGGCCTTGCTGACGCGCCGCATCCGGCGCGGCGCGAGGCCGGGCGTCAGTCTTCGTCTTCTTCGTCTTCCTCTTCCTCGTAGTCCTCTTCGTCCTCGTCCTCGTCCTCGTCGTCCTCGTTCTGCTCGAGGGCGTCGTAGCCTTTCCAGGTCAGGCGCCAGCGCGTGGCGCCGGCGTTGGCGGCCGTCTCGCTGATCTGCTTCACCAGCCCGGCGTCGGCCAGCAGTTCGAGATGGTGGGCCACCACCTGCAGGCCCTGTTCCTCGGGGTGGGGCGCCAGCGCGGCGTTCTTGATGTCGTGTGTGCTCAGGTTCGGGCCGGACGCGTCGCGCAGCGCGCCCAGAATGGAAACCACCAGATCGAAATCGCGTTGCATGATGTGCACCTCGTCGGGGCTGGGAGGGAATGAATCCACAATAGCAGAGTTGCCGGGTTTCCAGTCCTGCTGGCACCACGGGTTACAGTCTCGCCTTTTCCCTTTCACCGAGTGTGCATCATGAAGAAACCCGCCGAACGTGATTGCCTTGCCATCGTTCCCGGCTACTCCGGCGCAGCGGCCAGGTTATTCCTGGCGCGCGACGAGGCAGGCCGGGTCTCGGGCGTGCTCGTTTTCGACCTGCAGGAGCGCCTGAAGGCGCAGGGCGACGCCCGGTCGGCGGCGGAGTGGGTCGGACAATGGCTGGCCCAGGAAAGCGGCAACCGCAAGGCGCGCCGCACCCGGCTGGAGGCGCAGCTGTTCGCCTGCCGCCATGCCGGATCCGACCAGGTCTCGTTCGAGCAGGCGCAGCAGGCGCTCAAGACGGTGCTCGCGGCCGCGGAGGTGCGCTGCCGCCGCGTGGCGGCCACGTCGGGGGGCGGCGCGCCGTCCCATCGGTCCGAAAGCCGGAAAAGCGTAAAGCGCGCCGCCCCATCCCGGGCCAGGGCTGTTATAGTCGCGCCTGGGTGTGCGCGCGCCTGCGTGCGCGCCCAGGCGGGCCACGTCCCGCGGATCAAGGAAGATGGAAATGGAAATACAGAGTCGGCTGGTTGCCGACGTGCCTGGCGGCGTAGCGCTGGACACCACGCTGGATGGCGAAAGCATCAGCACCTACGTTGTCACGGGCGTCACCGATCTCAATGCGATCGCTGACATCGTTCCCCGCGAAAAAGTCGACGCCGGCGCGGACATACACGCCGCAAATGTCGACGATGTTGATAATGCGCAAGAACAGATCGATCAGGTTCTGGAAAATATGAACCCTGGCGACGTTGCGGTTTTCCTTTGCGCCGATGCCGACGCCTTTGGCGCGGCACTCGACTTGCTGGGTTTGCCCATAGACGAGTAAGACCCCGGCTCCCGCCCGACGTCGTGCCAATGGCCTAGGACTTTTGTGCGCTGCCGCGGGACGGCGCTTATAGCTTATTTAAGCCGATATTTTTATTACGCATGGGTGGTTTGCACGCGTGCCGGGCGTTCTATTGCCTGTGAAAAGTGCGGATTTTCAACGTGGTTTCTCTTTGTTGCATTATTGGCACGTGTTTTTTAGGATTATGTTGACTTGTGAGGGGAACATAAATCATAGTTACGGCACACGATCACAAGCGTTGCGATTTTCGATCAGTGCCGTGCCTTTTCCGGCTTAGCGTTATTGTTCTACTGTCCCCTCCTTGATTGATTCGTGATCCCCGGGCGTTTGCTCATTATCTCTAGGAAATACAGTATGGAAACCGGCGTTGTTAAGTGGTTCAATTCGGAAAAGGGCTATGGCTTCATCACCCCGGAAGCGGGCGGCAAGGATCTGTTTGCCCACTTCTCTGAAATCCAGGCCACGGGCTTCAAGACCCTGGAAGAAAACCAGCGCGTCAGCTTCGTGACGGCCAACGGCCCCAAGGGTCCGCAGGCCACCAAGATCCAGGTTCTGTAAGAACCCGGCTCTCCGAGAAAAGCCCCGCAAGGGGCTTTTTTGTTTGACGATGACTCCAGCCCGGTACTTCGCTGGACTGCGCCGTAGCTCGATACAGCAGGTTTATCAAGAACTTACGCGCGTCCATCATATGCCGGTGCTTTCTGAAACTTGACCCGATTTTCCCTCGCGCCGCTCCTATCTGGCTCTTGGAATTCGGGTCGTTCCAAGGAGTCATCGTGGCGAAGATCAAGCTCACCAAGACCGCCGTAGAGTCGGCGCAACCCCAAGCCAAGGACATCGAACTACGGGATACCGTGGTGCCGGGTTTCCTCTGCAAAATTACCCCGAAGGGCCGCCGGGTGTTCATGCTCCAGTACCGCACGAACTCCGGGCAGCCCCGCAAGCCCTCGCTGGGCCTGTTCGGGGAACTGACCGTGGAGCAGGCCCGCGTCATGGCGCAGGACTGGCTGGCCGAAGTTCGCCGGGGCGGCGACCCCGGCGGCGCCAAGGCCGAGGCACGCAAGGCGCCCACGGTCGAAGCGTTGTGCAAGAAGTTCATGGAGGACTACTCCAAGAAGCGCAACAAGCCCAGCACGCAGCGCGGCTATCAGGCGGTCATCGACCGCTGCATCGTCCCGCTGATCGGCCGCAAGAAGGTGCAGGACGTGAAGCGGCCCGACATTGCCGGGCTGATGGAGAAGCTGGCCTACAAGCCGGCCGAGGCGAACAACGCCTTCGGCGTGCTGCGCAAGATGTTCAACTTGGCCGAAGTGTGGGGCTACCGCCCGGACGGCACGAACCCGTGCCGCCACGTCCCGATGTACCCGCCCGGCGAGGAAACCCGGCTCATCGTGGACGACGAGCTGGCGCTGATCTTCCGCCAATTGGAGAAGCTGGAGGCGGAAGGACTGGAGAACTACGTCATCCCGCTGGCGATTCGCCTGCAATTCGAGTTCGCCGGTCGCCGCTCCGAAATCTGCACACTCGAATGGGATTGGGTCGATCTGGAGAACCGGCGCGTGGTCTGGCCCGATAGCAAGACCGGCGGCCTTTCAAAGCCCATGAGCGCGGAAGCCTACCGGCTGTTTTCGACGGCGCCGCGCCGTGAAGGTTGCCGCTATGTCCTGCCGTCGCCCAACGACCCGACCAAGCACCTGACGTTTGGCGAGCACTATGGCGGTTGGAAGCGCGTGCTCAAGGCCGCCGGCGTCCCGCACGTCGGCACGCACGGCATCCGCCATCGCTCGACCACCGACATTGCCAATTCGGGCGTGCCGACCAAGGTAGGCATGAAGCTGACGGGGCACAAGACCGTGGCGATGTTCATGCACTATGTCCACACCGAGGACAAGCCGGTGCGGGATGCGGCCGAACTGGTGGCGAGTCGGCGGCAGGCCATCACGGGCGCGCGGCGCCCTGCGGAGGCCACGGCATGAGCAAGAGGACGCCTTCGGTGGCGCCCCCCGCTGCCTTGCCGGCCGACTATCCCCGTTCCGCAATTTCCGAGACAGTGTCTGGGAAATTCGGCCTCGCCGAGCTGGCCAAGGTCTTCACGCTGCCGTGGTCGGCCTATACGCTGCTGATTTCGGTCAAGGATGCCCGCGTGACCGGTGGCCGGCATCCCGTCCTGTCGGCTTCGATTGTCGTGCCGGCGTCACGACAATCGGGTGGGTCATCCCTTCTATCTAGGTGCTACACCGGAGACTGGAAAACTATGCCCGTTTCGGGTATAGTTTGGAGGTCGAAATGACGGACATCCTCAAGCGCAAGGACTTTGCACGCTGGCAGTCGGGCGAGAAGCTGTCCGATGCCGCGTTGTGCAAGGCGGTTCAGGAGATGGAAAGCGGTCTGATCGACGCGGACTTGGGCGGCTCCCTCTACAAGAAGCGGGTGGCCCGCCCCGGCGGTGGCAAGAGCGGTGGCTACCGCACGCTGGTATCGGCCAGGATCGGCAGCCGCTACGTGTTTCTGCATGGTTTCCCGAAGAACGACAAGGCGAACATCACGCAGGACGAGAAGAAGGCGCTGCAATTCGCCGGCAAGGTGTTCTTGGAACTGTCTGCTGAAGCCTTGTCGAAGGCGTTGCAGTCGGGTGTTTTAGTGGAGGTGCATTGTGAGCAAGATCATTGAATCGCTGCGTGGCGACCTGGCTGCGCTCCACGAAGTGGGCGCGATCAGCAAGGTGACGATGCGCAAGTTCGACGCGATCTGCCCGCCACCGGTGCGGGAGTTCGGTGCTGCAGACATCAAACGCCTGCGCGAAGCCTTGAAATTTAGCCAGCCGGTGTTCGCGCTCCACCTTCACACCACAGCCTCGACGGTGCGCAAATGGGAGCAAGGCGAGACTCGCCCGGCCGGTCCGGCCCTCAAGCTGCTCAACGTCATTGCAGACAAGGGCTTGCAGGCCATCATCTGATGCCTGACTAGGGAGACAGGCATTGGCGACGCGAATTGACCCTTTCAGCTCACAGCATCTTGAAGCCGCTTGCCGTGTGCTTGCAGATACCGAGCGGGGCCTGAGCGGAACGCAGATCGAGCGCCTGCTGCAAGAAATAGAGGTTGCCGACACGTCGCCCGGCATCACCAAATGGAAGCGGTTGTTCAATGCGCTGGCTGGCGCGCAGAACCGGCACCAGATCGGGAACCATCTCATCATGTTCATCAATCGCGCGATGAACCCGGTGAACTACGCCCGCGACCCCGCGACGTTCACCTGGCGGCGCGACGAACTCAATGTCGTCCTGGCCTTCTCCGGCTTCTACGTGCGCGAAGACGGTAAGGTTGGGCACGCCGACAAGGCCACGACGCTTGATGCCGCGCGCGCCCGAGCTGGACGACTCAAGGCCGCGCTCGAAAGCCGCGTCGTCCACGCGGAAGTGCTGAACTATTGCCGTGCCGAGCTGCTGGACGAAAACTACTTCCATGCCGTGTTCGAGGCAACGAAAGGCGTTGCGGAGCGGATTCGCTTGCTGTCGGGCATGAACGGCGATGGCGCTGACCTGGTGAGCAAGGCATTCGTGTTAGCGCCGGTGTAATACTGACCCACCCCGTCGGAGTAAATCTGACCCACCTGGGCAATGATGGTGGCTTTTTGGCCACCGACAATGTTGACTCAGGAGCAAGCAGTGGAGATCAAGGTAATGGCGCGTCGCGGCGTCAGCATTCGGGAGATGGCCAAGCAGCTAGGCTGCTCACGCAACACGGTCAGGCGATACCTGCGTGAGGCCGGATCGCGCGCGGCGAGTATGCGCTGGGCGAGCGCCTGCCGACGGGCAAGCAGCTGGCGGCGACATATGGGGTGAGCACGATGGTGATCCGCGAGGTCACCGAGCATCTGCGGGCGCACGGGTATATCGAAAGCCGGCAAGGGGTGGGCTGCATCGTGCGGGCCACGACGCCGGAGACGGGGTTCCAGCTGCCCCGGCGACAGGAACTGGACGCGGCCGAGCTGGCCGCGATCTACGAGCTGCGGCTCGATCTGGAAAGCGCGGTAGCCGCGCTGGCGGCGGAGCGCCGCAGCCAGGCCGACGTGGACGCGCTGGCGGCGATCCTGGCGCGCCTGGAAAGCGGGCTGCGCGACGCGGGCAGCAGCGCGGCCGACATCGAGTTCCATGCGCGCATCGCGGCGGCCTGCGGCAACAAATATCACCTGCGGCTGCTGCAATACCTCAATACCCAGCTCTACCAGACGGTGCGCACCGCGCGCGAGAACACGCAGCGCGAGCCCGGCCTGCCGGAACAGGTGCATCGCGAGCACGTGGCGATCTTCGAGGCCATCGAGGCGCGCGACGCGGTGATGGCGCGCGCGGCGGCAGTGTCGCACCTGCTGCGCGCCATGGACCGCCTCGGCCTGCGGCACGGCGCCCCGGCGGCCGCGACGCCCGCCGCCGCTTCTTTCTCTTCCGACGGCGCGCCGCGCGCGCGCAGGCGCAAAGACTGAGCCGTCGCAGGTAATTTCCATGGAGACAAATCATGACTGACATCCGACCGCGCCCGGACGCGGACGTGCCCTATTGCCTGGCGCCGCTGCCGCTGTCGCAACAGGAGCCCGCCGCGTTCGAGATTCCGCCGGGCGCCTGCGATACGCACGCTCACGTGGTGGCCGACGATGCGGCGGCCTATCCCATGGTGCCGGAGCGCACCTATACGCCGCATCCGGCCACGGAGTCCATGTACCTGGACATGCTCGGGACGCAGGGTATGTCGCGCGGGGTGCTGGTGCAGATCAGCGTCTACGGCACCGACAACCGCTACATGCTGGAGGTGCTGCGCCGCCACCCGGATCAATTGCGGGGCATCGGCGTGGTGGGGCCCGACGTGACGGACCGCGAGCTGGAAGACATGCACGCGGCGGGCGTGCGCGGGCTGCGCATCAACGTGCTGTTCGGCGGCGGCATCGGCTTCGGCGCGATGGAGACGCTGGCGAGCCGCATCAAGGACCTGGGCTGGCACATGCAGTTCCTGATGGACGCGCGCCAGTTGCCGGAATTGCTGCCGCGCATGCGCAAGCTGCCGGTGCCGGGCGTGGTGGACCACATGGGCCACATGCCGGTGGCCGAGGGCTTGCAGAGCCCGGGCTTCCAGGCGCTGCGGCACATGGTGGCCGACCATGGCTGGTGGGTGAAGCTTTCGGGCGCGTACCGCATCGGCACGCAGTTCGACGCCTATGCCGACGTGACGCCCTGGGCGCGCGCGCTGATCGAGACGGCGCCGGACCGCATGGTGTGGGGCAGCGACTGGCCGCACGTGCACATCTCGCCCATGGTGAATACGGGCCGACTGCGCAACCAGCTCGCGCAATGGGCGCCCGAGGCCGAACTGCGGCGCCGCATCCTGGTGGAGAACCCCCAGCGGCTCTACGGCTTTCCGGCGGCATGACGCGCCGCGACTTTTCTGGCGGGCCCTGGCGGGCCCGTCTTCATACAACGACTCAAGAGACAGATCATGCAGTGGTATAGAGAACTGAATCCTACCGAGCGCCGCACTTTCATCGGCGCTTTCGGCGGCTGGGCCATCGATGCGCTGGATTTCATGGTGTTCACCTTCGTGATTTCCACGCTCATCAACCTGTGGGGCATCGAGAAAGGCCAGGCCGGCATGCTGGGCACGGTGACGCTGCTGTTCTCGGCCGTGGGCGGCTGGCTGGCCGGCATCCTGGCCGACCGCTACGGGCGCGTGCGCGTGCTGCAGATCACGATCCTGTGGTTCTCGATCTGCACGGTGGCCATCGGCTTCTCGCAGAATTTCGAGCAGCTTTTCCTGCTGAGGGCGCTGCAGGGGCTGGGCTTCGGCGGCGAATGGGCCGTGGGCTCGGTGCTGATGGGCGAGATCGTGCGCGCGCAGCACCGCGGCAAGGCGGTGGGCACGGTGCAGAGCGGCTGGGCCGTGGGCTGGGGCGTGGCCGCCATTCTGTACACGGTGGCGTTTTCGGTGCTGCCGCCCGAGTGGGCCTGGCGCTCGCTCTTCTGGATCGGCGTGGCGCCCGCGTTCCTGGTGCTCTACATCCGCAAGCACGTGCCGGAGCCCGAGGTGTTCCAGCGTTCGCGCGCCAAGGTGGACGCGTCCGCCGAAAAGCCGTCGTTCTGGAAGATCTTCTCGCCCGAACTCATCAAGACCACGCTGGTGTCGGCCGTGCTGTGCACGGGCGTGCAGGGCGGCTATTACGCCATCACGACCTGGCTGCCGACCTTCCTGAAGACCGAGCGGCACCTGTCGGTGCTGGGCACCGGCGGTTATCTGATGGTGATCATCCTCGGCTCGTTCTGCGGCTACATCGCGGGCGCCTACCTGGCCGACAAGCTGGGCCGGCGCGCCAATCTGCTGATTTTCTCGGTGCTGTCGGCCCTGTCGGTCTACATCTACACGCTGGTGCCCCTGAGCGACGATCAGATGCTGATCCTGGGCTTCCCGCTGGGTTTTGCCGCCTCGGGCATCTTCAGCGGCATCGGCGCCTATCTGACGGAGCTGTTTCCCACCGAGGTGCGCGCCAACGGCCAGGGCTTCGCCTACAACTTCGGGCGCGGCATCGGCGCGCTGTTTCCGAGCCTGGTCGGTTTCCTGAGCCAGACCCACGGCCTGGCCTGGGCCATCGGCGCATTCGCCACGGGGGCCTATGCCATCGTGATCGTGACCGCGCTGCTGCTGCCGGAAACCAAGGGCCGGGTGCTCAACTGAGCCGGGCCTGAGCGCCGGCGCGCCGCGCGTCCCCGGGGACGCGCGGCGCCTGCTGCCGCCCCCCGCGGGCCGGATCGTCGTCCGGCTGCGGGGGGCGGTTCGCTTGGGCTTCCCGTGCGGGCTACAGCGGCTTGCGCGGCAGCGCGGGGCCGGGGCCCGTGCGCTCGGTGATGAGCGCGTAGTGCTCGGGACGCCGGTGGCGCGCGAAGTCGAAGACGTTGCGGCGGAACGCCTCGGCCAGGTCCAGGTCGACATGGGCCGCGATGACTTCGTCATCTTCGGTCACGGTCTGCGCGGCGATCTCGCCGGTGGGGGCGACGATGACCGAGCCCCCGATCATGTGATGGCCGTCTTCCGAGCCGCACTTGGCGGCGGCGGCCGCCCAGACGCAGTTCTGGTAGGCGCTGGCCTGCAGCGTGATGAGGTGGTGGTGCATGCGCAGGTGCACCGGCTCGGGCCAGTGAATGTTGTGCGAGGGCGTGTTGTAGCCCAGGAGCACCAGCTCGGCGCTCTGCAGCGACATGGCGCGCCAGGTTTCGGGCCAGCGCCGGTCATTGCACAGGCACATGCCGATGCGCGCGCCCATGGCGTCCCATACGCCGAAGGGCTCGTCGCCGACCCGGAAGAATTTCTTTTCCAGGTGCTGGAAGGGCGCATCGGGCTTGTGGTCGTCGTGGCCCGGCAGGTGGATCTTGCGGTAGCGTCCCACAATGGCGCCGGCCCTGTCGACCAGGATGGCGGTGTTGTAGGGCACGCCCTGCGGCGTCAGTTCGGCATAGCCGAGATAAAAGCCCACGCCCAGGCGGCGCGCCTCGTCGAAGAGCGGCTGCGTGTCGGCATTGGGCATGCTGGCCTCGAAGAAGCGCGCCTGCGCTTCTTCCTCGCTCATCCAGTAGCGCGGGAAAAACGTGGTAAGCGCCAGCTCGGGAAACACCACCAGCTCCGCGCCGCGTCCGTGCGCGTCGCGCAGCATCTCCACCAGCCTTGCCACGACCTGCCGGCGCGTATCGGCCAGGTGCACCGGCCCCATCTGGGCCACGGCCAGCCCGATGCGGCGTCCGGCTTTCCCCTTTTCGTTCATTGCTTGCGTCCCTTTTCGTCTGTGTTCGCGTGTGCGGTTGCGGCCGGCATGGAAACGCCAGCCGTCCGGGCATAAGCATGCCGTCTATGCCGCCGCGGCGAAACCCGCCGCGCGGCGGCCGGGCCCGCGCCGCCGGCAGGGCGCAAGTCCGCGCCGCCATTGGGTTTTCGAGCAGCGGCGCGCTGCCGGCGATAGCGCGGCGTTATGGCGGTGGCACAAAATTCGATGGCCGCCGGGGGCGGCGCCCCCTAGTCGGCCAGCATCTGCGAGACGGCTTCGAGAAAGCGCCGGCCGAGCAGGGGAATCGGCGCCAGATTCGTGTGGGTGGCCCAGATCTGCACGTGGGCGGGCGGTTCGACCGGCCGGATTTCGACGTGGCCGGCCAGTTCGGGCGTGACGCACCAGCGGTCCACCAGCGCCGGTCCCAGGCCCTGCAGGACGAAGGCGCAGGCCGTGACGGGCGAATGGACTTCGACCGCGGGCGCGCAGGCCGGTTCGCCGCCGAAGAAGGGCGCCAGCGCCCGGCTCAGCGGCGTGTCGGGGGGATAGCCTATCCATTGCGCGCAGGAAAAGTCGCCGGCGTGCACCACCTCGTGTCCGGCCAGTTCGTGGCCGCGCGGCGCGAGGCAGACGATGGGCACGGTTCCCAGCAGGGTGGAGCTCAGGTTGGGATGCTGCGGCGGCGACATGGACAGGCCAACGTCGGCGCGGCCGGTGAGGAAATACCCCGCCAACTCGTCATAGGTGACGCTGCGATAGTCGATGCGGCTGCGCTCGTTGCGCCGGCGCATGCGCAGCAGGGCCTGGGGCACCAGGCGCTGGCCGAAGGTGGCGCTGGAAACCACGCGCAGCATGCCCGCGCCGTCGCGGGCGAGCGAGGCGGCCAGGTCGTTGACGCGCTGGATGCCGCCATAGACCTGCTCGACTTCGCCATACAGCCGGCGCGCTTCCGGCGTGGGCACGAGCCGGCTGCGCGTGCGCTCGAAAAGCGCATAGCCCAGCCGGCTTTCGGTAAGAGCGAGCACGCGGCTCACCGCGGGCTGGGACACATGGAGCATGCGGCCCGCGCCGCTGATCGAGCCCGACATCATGATGGCGCGGAACACCTCGATCTGGCGCAGGTTGAGGGGCCGGCTGCCGCCGGGCGCCAGCGCCGAGGGGGAATCGTCATCGTGCATACCGGCTGCTCGTCTCTGGCTGTGGGATTGCTGGCAATAACGGCGGATTATAGGTTCGGGACATTTTTCGATGAGGGAGCGGCGCCGCGCCGGTGATAACCTGCCCGGCGCAGTATCAAACCACAACAGGGGAATACGAATGAACCGCCATCTTCAACGCGGCCTGCGCGCGGCCGCCCTGGCCGCCGGGCTGGCCTGCGCCGCCGCCCACGCCGCCTTTCCCGAGAAACCCATCACGTTTGTCGTGCCGTCCGCCGCGGGCGGCTCGCCCGACGTGCTCTCGCGCCTGGTCACCACGCAGGTGTCCAAGGATACCGGCGCCAATGTGGTGGTCGAGAACCGCCCGGGCGCCGCGGGCAACATCGGCATCACGCTCATCAAGCGCGCCGCCGCCGACGGCTACACCATCGGCTACGGCAATATCAACACGCTGGCGGTGAACCGTTCGCTCTTCAAGAAGCTGCCGTACGACGTAGACCAGGATCTCGCGCCGGTGGCGCACCTGTTCGATCTCTACAACGTGCTGATCGTGCCCGCCGCCTCGCCGGTGAAGTCGGTGCAGGACCTGATCGGCCGCGCCAAGGCGGCGCCGGGCCGCATGTCGTACGGCGCGTCGGGCGTGGGAACCACCGGCCACATGGGCGGCGAGCTTTTCAAGAGCATGGCCGGGATCGACGTGACGTTCATCCCCTACAACGGCGGGCCCGCCGCCATCCAGGACCTGCTGGGCGGCCGGCTCGACTTCATTTTCGTGAATTCCTCGGAAGCGGTGCCGCTCATCAAGAGCGGCAAGGTGCGCGCGCTGGGCGTGAGCAGCCTGAAGCGGCTGTCGCTGCTGCCGGAAGTGCCCACCATCGACGAGCTGGGCCTCAAGGGTTACGAGACGGTGGCCTGGGGCGGGGTGGTGGCGCCCAGGGGCACGCCCGATGCCGTCGTGCGGCAGCTCAATGCCGAGCTGGTCAAGGCGCTGCAGGCCCCCGAGGTGCGCCAGGGCCTGGCCGCGCTGGGCGCCGAACCGGCGGGCGGAAGCCCGGCGGACTTCAAGAAGCTGATCGACGCCGAAACCGCCAAATGGCGCGGCATCATCGAATCGGCCGGCATCGAGAAACTGGACTGAGCGCAAACGCGGCCATACGCATGCAAGCCGATCTCATCATCACCAATGCCCTGATCGTGGACGGTTCCGGCGGGGCGCCGGTCCGGGGCAATCTCGCCATCCAGGACCAGCGCATCCTCGCCGTGGGCGAGTTCCAGCCGCCCGCCGGCGCAAACACGAGGGACGCGGGCGGCAAGGTGCTGGCGCCGGGCTTCATCGACTCGCACACGCATGACGACGGCTATCTGCTCGCGCACCCCGACATGACGCCCAAGGTGTCGCAGGGCATTACCACGGTGGTCACGGGCAACTGCGGCATCAGCCTCGCGCCGCTGGTGCGCGACGCCGTGCCGCAGCCCCTGGACCTGCTGGGGCCGCCCGGGCTGTTCCGCTTCGCCACGTTCGCCGACTGGGTCGCGCACCTGCAAGCCCAGCCGGCCGCCACCAACGTGATCGCGCTGGTGGGCCACACCACGCTGCGCGTGGCGGTCATGGACGACACGGCGCGCGCGCCACGCCGCGCGAGCGCGAGGCGATGGCCGGGCTGCTGGACGAGGCCATGCGGGCGGGCGCCTTCGGCGTATCCACCGGCACGTTCTATCCGCCGGCGGCGGCCGCGCCCACCGACGAGATCATCGACGTGTGCGCGCCGCTGGCCGGCCGCGGCGCGATCTACGCCACGCATCTGCGCGACGAGGCCGACCACATCGTCCCGGCAATGGAAGAAGCGCTGGAGATCGGCCGCGCCACGGGCGCGCGGGTCGTGTTCTCGCACCACAAGCTGGCCGGCGAGCGCAACCACGGCCGCAGCCGCGAAACCCTGGAGCTCATCACCCGGGCGGCCGCGCGGCAGCCCGTGTGCCTGGACTGCCATCCGTATCCCGCCACTTCCACCATGCTGCGGCTGGACCGCGCACGCCTGGCCAGCCGGACGCTGATTACCTGGTCCAAGGGGTATCCGGCCGCGACGGGCCGCGATTTCAGCGAGGTGCAGGCCGAACTCGGGCTGGACGACGAGGCCGCGCTGGCGCGGCTGGCGCCGGCGGGCGCCATCTATTTCCTCATGTCGCCCGACGACGTGACCCGCATCTTCCAGCACCCGCTCACCATGGTGGGGTCGGACGGCCTGCCGTTCGACCCGCACCCCCATCCGCGCCAATGGGGCACCTTCACCCGGGTGCTGCGCCGGCTGGTGCGTGAAGAGGGGACGCTCAGCCTGCCCGCGGCCATTCACCGCATGACCGGCCTGGCCGCGAGCCAGTACGGCCTGGCCGACCGCGGGCTGCTGAAGGCCGGGCACTATGCCGACCTGGTGCTGCTGGACCCGGACACGGTTGCCGACCTGGCGACCTTTGCCGAGCCGGTGCGGCGCAGCGAAGGCATCGAGGCGGTGTGGGTCAACGGCACG
>NZ_LHSJ01000093.1:0-19866 GCF_001270295.1 Achromobacter sp. DMS1
GATCCGTCCCACCCGAATCCGGGCGCCGACGTGCCCGCCCTCACCGTCTCGGATGCGGGCGACGTCAATGAAGGCAACGACGCCGTCTTCAACGTCAGCCTGGACAAGGCCGTCGATGCGCCGACCACACTCACCTTCAAGCTCGGCGGCCAGATCGAAGGCGACGACGTAGGCACGCCCACCGTCACCATCGGCGGCCAGTCGGTTGTCGTGACCAATAACGGCAACGGCACCTACAGCATCACCGTGCCGGCCGGCACCACCGGCGGCATCGTCGTCACCGTGCCCACCAACGACGACGCGGTCTTCGAGGGCCGCGAGAGCCTGACCCTGGAAGCCACGCTCACGGGCAGCTCGGCCAGCGGCGTGGCCTTGCCCGGCGGCATCACCGACACCGGCAACGCCGCCATCGTCGATACCGAAAGCACTGATCCGTCCCACCCGAATCCGGGCGCCGACGTGCCCGCGCTGTCGGTTTCCGATGCCGGCGATGTGGATGAAGGCAGTGAGGCTGTCTTCAATGTTGCGCTGACCAAGCCGGTCGATGCGGATACCACGCTCACCTTCACGCTCGGCGGCCAGATCGAAGGCGACGATGTCGGCACGCCCACCGTCACCATCGGCGGCCAGTCGGTTGTCGTGACCAATAACGGCAACAACACCTACAGCATCACCGTGCCCGCCGGCACCACCGGCGGCATCGTCGTCACCGTGCCGACCACCGACGACACGGTCTTCGAGGGCCGCGAGAGCCTGACCCTGGAAGCCACGCTCACGGGCGAATCCGCCAGCGGCGTGGCCCTGCCCGACGGCATCACCGACACCGGCAGCGCCACCATCGTCGATACCCAGGGCGGCGGCAAGGATGTGCCTGCGCTCAACGTGTCCGACGCGGGCAATGTGACGGAAGGCAATACCGCGAGCTTCAACGTCTCGCTGAGCAAAGCCGTAGACGCCGAAACCACCCTTACCTTCACGCTGGGCGGCCAGATCACGGCGGCCGATCACGGCATGCCGACGGTGACGGTCGGCGGGCAGAGCGTCACCGTCTCGGCCAACGCCGACGGTTCTTACAGCTTCAAGGTTCCCGCCGGCACGACGGGCGGCATCGTGGTCCAGGTGCCCACTACCGCCGACGGCATCTACGAAGGCAACGAGAGCATGACGCTCTCGGCCACGCTTTCGGGCCAGACTGCCAGCGGTACTGCCCTGCCCCCGGGCATCTCGGACAGCGGCAACGCCGTCATCGTCGACATCAACAAGCCGCCCGTGGTCGGCACCGCGTCCACCGCGGTGTCCGAGGAAGGGTTGAACGGCGGCATCAAGGACAACACGGGCACGTCGGACACGACCGACTCGGCGCAAGCCAACGGCCAGCTGAGCATTACGGACGACAATAGCAACGCGTCCTACACCATCACGCTGGTGGCGCCCGCCAACGGCAGCCTCAGTTCCGATGGCGTGCCCATCGTCTGGACGCTGTCGGACAATGGTCACACCCTGACCGGCCGCGCCGGCTCGACCGACGCGATCGTGATCAAGATCGACAACACGGGCGCCTACACAGTCCAGATGCTCGCCCCCGTCGACCATCCGGACACGACCCGCGAAGACACGCTCAGCCTGTCGGTGGGCGTCAAGGTGGCGGACGGCGTGAATGCGCCCGTCTCCAGCACGCTGGATGTCACGATCGAAGACGACGCGCCCGTGGTGCACCAGAGCGCGCCCGTGAACGTCGAATCCACCGGCATTCCCGACGTCTATACCGGCAAGGTTTCCTTCGCGGGCAGCTCCTCCAGCAATAGCCAGTGGAAGTTCACGTTCGGCGACGGCGCCGTGGAAGTGACGGCCAAGGGCTTCACGTCCAAGAACGACATCACGCTCATCGACGCTCAGGTCAACCAGAGCGCCTCGGGCCTGGGTGTGGCAAGCGTCGGGTCGCCTTACCACAACATCGCCAACGAGATCGACTACCGCGAGCTGAATGGCCAGGGCGCGTCCGAAGAGCTGACGATCCGCCTCACCGGCGGCAAGATCGCCTACGGCGCGACCATCGACTTCGCCGCCATGTACGGCGGGGAAGTCGAGAGCGGCATCGCCCGCTTCTACCGCGACGGCGTGCTGATCGCCGAACGCACCTTCACGTCCGACCAGAGCGGCGGCGATTACGCGGCGAACTTCCGGGTGGAGGAAGGCGGCTTCGACACGATCGTGGTGTCGGCCACCGACAATCACAAGAACTCGTCCAGCGACAACAGCGACTTCACGGTCACGGGCGTGACCTTCCTGGGCAGCCAGGACGTCCATGCCATTGCCTACGCCGACGGCACGCTGTCGTATGCCTACGGCGCGGACGGTCCGGGCAAGCTGCAGCTCATGGGTGTGGAAAGCGGCCTGACCACGCGCGACGGCGGCGCCATCACCACCAATGTGGCCACCAACGGCAATCTGATCCAGGGGCTGGATTCGTCCGGCAATCTGGTGTTCGAGATCCGCCTGACGCCGGCCACGGGCAAGTGGGAGTTCTACCAGTACCAGCCCATGAACGGCACGGCCGACGGCCTGATCGACTTCACGTATCGCGCCACGGACGCCGACGGCGATTACGCCACCGGCCAGTTCCAGGTGGGCGGCGTGGAACCGCCTGCTCCCACCCTGGTCATCGACGATAACAACGCGGGCGCGCCGGGCGTGTTGAGCGTGTCGGAAGCCCAGGCAAGCGGCGCCGGCTCCTTCACCATTACCGCGGCGGCGGGATTGAAATCGATCACCCTCGATGGCGCGGGCAACGCGGATGCCACGCTGACGCTGGACCGCCTGGCCGGCCTGGCCGGCAACCCGCTCACGTTGACCACCAGCAAGGGCACGCTGACCCTCACGAACTACGATGCCGCCACCGGCAAGGTGAGCTATACCTATCAGACCAGCGGGGCCCAGCAGCACACCGGCGACGACACCAACGTCCAGGACCATTTCACGGTCACGGTCGAGGATCAGTTCGGCGGCAAGGCCACGGGCGACCTGGGTGTGCTCGTTACCGACACCGCTCCGGCGCTGACCTCGATTGCACAGAGCGCGGCCCTGGCCTCGCACGGCACCAATATCATGCTGATCCTCGACAGCTCGGGCAGCATGAAAGACGGCAGCGGCGTATACAAAAACAACTCGCAGCTCTCCCGCATGGATGTCTTGAAGTCGTCCGTCGCCACGCTGCTGGACAAGTACGGCGAAAACGGCGACGTGCGCGTCCTCATCGTGGACTTCGACTCCACGGCCACCCAGAAGGGCGGCGGCTGGATGTCGCTCGCCGACGCGAAGACGCTGGTCGCGACGCTGGACACGGTGGGCGGCACGAACTACAAGGATGCGCTCAACACCGCGATGAGCTCGTGGAACAACTCCGTGTCCGGCAAGCTCGAAGGCGACAACGTCCAGAACGTGTCGTACTTCTTCACCGACGGCGAGCCCGAGAACGGCGCGGTGAATTCCACCCAGCAGGCCACGTGGGAGCAGTTCCTCGCGGCCAACGGCATCAACTCGTTCGGCATCGGCCTGGGCACCAGCGCCACGGGCACGTACATCAACCCCGTGTCGTACGATCCCGATGCGCCGAATGCGCCGGCCAGCAACAACACGATCCTGGTGACCGATCTCAACGGTCTGGACGCCGCTATCGCCGGCACCATCGCCTCGCCCATCATCGGCGACATCGCCACGGACGGCACACTCGGGGCGGACCTCGCCGGCGCGCGCATCACGCAGCTGGTGATCGATGGCAAGACCTACAACTACGACGTCTCGACCAACAAGGTCACGGCCTCGTCCGGCGCGGTCTACAGCTTCGATACGGCCACGTCCGAACTGACCGTGACGACCTCGCATGGCAAGCTCACCATCGACCTGGCGGGCGAGAACCTGGGCGACTACCGCTACCAGCCGCAAAGCGCCGGCACCGACACCATCCAGTACACGGTGAAGGACGGCGACGGCGACACGGCCAGCGCCAGCCTCACCCTGAACGTGTCGGCGCCGGTTTACCAGACGCCCGACGCGGTGAACGACAGCGTCATCACCAACATCCTGAGCCCGCAACTGACGGTGCAGTCCGGCTCGCTGCTCGCCAACGACGTGCGCGGCACGGGCGCGCTGACGATGGGGCCGCTGACGGTGAATACGGGGTGGAAGGACAAGGGAAGCGATTTCACGTCGAAGTCCAAGACGCCAATCGACTTCACGGATGGCTTCCTCTCCGGCAAATCGTCCTTGACCGTGAGCCGCGGCAGCTTCACGCAGATCGGCCAGGATCTGGCACAGGTCAAGATAAACGGCGAACTGGCCGCGGTGGGAGGCTCTTGGTACAGCAGCGATACCGACATCATCACCGTCTCGCTGCTGGCCGGCGAGGTGCTCTCGTTGAGCCACAAATTCGGCGCGAACGAGATCTCCGTCCAGTACCGCGTGGCAGGCAGCTCGGGAAGCTACGCGGACGTGCCGGCCAACGGTATCGCCGCCACGCAGGACACCAGCTACGAAATCCGCATCGTCAACCTCGACGACAATGGGCCGAACAAGTCGGGGGGCACCGGTGCTGAAGACTACCAGCTCACGATGACCGTCGACTACTCGCACGCCGTCAGCACGCCGGACGCCAACGCTTCCTACACCATCCAGACCGCGGATGGCCACAGCGACAGCGCCAATGTCTCGGTGTCGTACCAGGCGGGCGACCACCTGCTCGGCACCGACAAGGGCGAAATCCTGCTGGCCGGCAGCGGCAACGACACCCTGGATGGCGGCAAGGGCAACGACGTGCTGGTCGGCGGCCAGGGCAACGACACGCTGATCGGCGGCGACGGTTCCGATACGTTCCGCTGGGAGCTGGGCGACCAGGGCACGACCGCCACCCCCGCGGTCGACCGGATCAAGGACTTCTCGCTGGACAAGCCGGCCGACGGCGGCGATGTGCTGGACCTGAAGGACCTGCTGGTGGGCGAAAAGGACGGCAACCTGTCGCAGTACCTGAACTTCCACAAGGAAGGCAACGACACGGTCATCGACGTCAACACCCAGGGCAAGCTCGGCTCCCAGGGCGCGGACCAGAAGATCGTGCTCGAGAACGTCGACCTGACCCACGACGCCAGCGGCCAGGCCCTGACCAACCAGGCCATCATCAATGACCTGCTGCAGAAGGGGAAGCTCAACGTCGATCACCACTGATCCCGCGACGGGGAGCCGGCGGCGCGCGGCCGGCTCCCGGCGGACCGGGCCGGCGCGGCGCGCGGCCATGGTTGCATGGATGTTCCCGGAATCGTCCTCAGATGAGGCGATTCCGGTTTTTTTCATGGATGAAACGGCGGAAATCGGACGAAAAATGTGAAAATCCGTTTCATGCCTTCTCTCCTCCGCTACCGACGCGTGCTGAACCTGTGCCGCCTGGTGTTGCTGTGCCTGGCTTGCGCCTGGGGAGTCAGCGTCGCCCTGGAGATCGACGCGGGCCGGCTGCAGGGCCTGGCTGCGCGCTATGGCGCCAAAGGGTCCCGCGCGGTGGCAAGCTGGCTGCAACTGCTCAACGCGCCCCCGCCGCCGCAGGAGAAAGACCGGCTGACGCTGGTGAACGACTTCTGGAACCGCTCCCTGCTCTCCGGCGAAGACATGACGATCTGGGGCCAGACCGATTTCTGGGCCACGCCGCTGGAGTCCCTGGGCAAGGGGGCCGGCGATTGCGAAGACTATGTCATCGGCAAATATTTCAGCCTGCTGGCGCTGGGCGTGCCGGCGGAAAAGCTCCGCTTCATTTATGTGCGCGCGCGCATCGGCGGCGCCTATAGCAGCACCCAGGTGGCGCACATGGTGCTGGGCTATTACGAGAAACCCAATGCAGTGCCGCTGGTGCTCGACAGCCTGATTTCCACCATTCTGCCGGCCACGGAACGGCGTGATCTCACGCCGGTTTTCAGTTTCAATGCCAACGGCGTGTACGTCGACGGCAAGCCCGCCGCCTCGGTCGACCGGCTGAGCCGCTGGCGCAATCTTCTTCAACGCATGGAACGGGAAGGCATCCGCCCGTGATGCGCCTGTGATGTCCCCGGGAAACAGATCATGTCCATACTCAGACAGCTCCTGCTCAGCGTAACCCTCGCCATCGGCGTGATCCTGCTCGGCACGCTGGCGCTCAGCGTGAACGCGGCGCGCGAATACCTCTCCGGCCAGCTGCGCGTGCAAAGCACGGACGCCGCCGTGTCGCTCGCCCTGTCGCTCTCGCAACCCGCCAATAACGACCCGGTGGTGCAGGAGCTGCTGGTTTCGGCGCTCTTCGACGGCGGCCACTTCTCGCTGGTGAGACTGAGCGACCCGGAAGGGAAAGTGCTGATCGAACGGCGCTCGAATGCAACGGCAGTCTCGGTGCCCGGCTGGTTCAAGGCGCTGGCGCCCTTGACTTCCGAATCCGCGACCCACACCGTCAGCGACGGCTGGCGACAGATCGGCGAAGTGACGCTGGTGGCCAACGACGCCTATGCCTGGGAAGCGCTCTGGCGCAGCAGCCTGAAGATGATCGCGCTGGTGGTGGGCGCGGGCCTGCTGTGGGCTCTCTTCGCATTTGCGCTGGTGGGCTGGATCAAGAACCGCCTGCTGCGCGAGATCAGCGACCACGTGCGCAAGATCGGCCAGCACGCGCCGCCCGAGCAGGTGCAAGCGCGCGTGCCGGAGCTCTCGGGCGTGGTGCAGGCGCTGAACCAGACCCGCGAGCGGGTCTACGCCAGCGCGGAGGAGCAGCATGCCAAGATCGAGTCGCTGGAACTGGAGCTGAACCAGGACCCCGTCACGGGCCTGCCCAACCGCAAGTATTTCATCAACGAGTTCCGCCGCACGCTCGAAACCGCCGCCCCGGCCGCGAGCGGCCACATCCTGGTCTTCCGCCAGCGCGATCTGGCCGATCTCAACCGACACATGCCACGGGAGTTCATCGACCACTGGCTGCGCGCCGCGTGCGAACGCATCCAGGGCACGCTCACGTCGCTCGGCTCGGGCACGGCCATGCTGGCCCGCCTGAACGGCTCGGATTTCGCGCTGCTCATGCCCGGCAGCGCCGCTCCCCAGGCCATGCTGGCCGCCGAGCGCGTACGCGCCGACCTGCATGCTTCGCGCATTCCAGTGGGAGAAGGCCACTTGTGCCGCTGGGCGCTGGCCATGACGGACTACGCGGCGGGCCAGCCGGTGGGACCGGTGCTGGCGCGGCTGGACTTCGGCCTGATGCAGGCCGAAAGCGCGGGCAGCGACCACGTGGTGTCGGTGGGCGAGACCGATGCGCAGGGCCCGTCGGCCACAGGCGAACGGGCCTGGAAGGACGCCATCCTGACGGCGCTGGAGGCGCAGCGGTTCGAACTTGCCACCGCCTCCCTGCTGGACGAGCGCGGCGAACCGCTGCGCGCCGAAGCCATGCTGATGCTGCGCATGGACCCTGCCCAGCCGCCCATTCCCGCCACGCTGTTCATTCCTCCGGCGGTGCGCCTGGACCTGGTGGCCGACTGCGACCTGGAAGCGGTGCGGCTGGGGCTGGACTGGCTGGCCAGCCACGCCGGCGAACTGGCGGTGCGCGTCGCGCTGCCCACGCTGCGCTCGCCGAAGTTCATGCGCCAGCTCGCGCTGCTCTTCACCGAGCGGCGGCCGCTGGCGTCACGGCTCTATCTTGAGGTCGACGCCCACAGCCTGGTGGAATGTCACGAGCAGGTAACGGCGCTGGCGCGCATCGCCTCGGAATTCGGCGCGCACCTCGGTGTGCGGCGCCTGGCCCAGCAATTCGGAGCGGTGGCCCAACTGCACACACTGCCGCTGTCGTACGTGAAACTCGGCGGGGGATTCGTGGGCGGCATGCGCGCCAGCCCGGGCAGCCAGCAGCTCACGGCCTCGGTCATGGAAACCGCGCGCGCGCTGGGCATCGCCGTCTATGCGGAAGACGTGCCCGACGCGGAAACGCGCCGCATCCTCGCCGGCCTGGGCATCCGCCACATGCGGGGACCGGGCGTGCCCGAGAGCGGCGCCTGACGCGCGGCGCCGGCCGCGCCCCGGTTCATGCGCCCGCCGGGGTCAGCGCGCGGCGGACTTGCCCCTGGCCTGCTCGTAGAGCGGCAGCACCTGCTGCGAGGCTGCCTGCAGATCGGCAATGCGCGACTGGGCCGACGGGTGGGTGGAGAGAATCTCGGGCGGCGCGCTGCCCTGCTCGGCCGCGCCCATCTTCTGCCAGAGCGTAACGGCCGCCCGCGGGTCGAATCCGGCCCGGGCCGCGAGCTCGACGCCCATGCGGTCCGCCTCGGTTTCGTGGGTGCGGCTGTTGGGCAGGGTGAACATGACGCTGGTGAGCTGCTCGCCCAGGTCCGAGGCCACCTGCGAGCCGGTTGCGATGGACAGAACCTGCAGGCCCAGGCTGGTGGCCATCTGCTGCGAGACGCGCTCGCGCGCATGCTCACGCAATGCGTGGGAAATTTCGTGGCCCAGCACGGCGGCGAGCTCGTCGTCGGTCGGCTTGATCTTCGTCAGCAGCCCCGTGTAGACCGCGATCTTGCCGCCGGGCATGCACCAGGCGTTGACCTCGTCGCTGGAAAGCACGTGGACTTCCCATTTCCAGCTCGACGCGTCCGGCCGGAACACGGGCGCCTGAGCGATGAGCCGCTGCGAAATCGCGCGCACGCGGCTCGTCTGCTGCGCGTCGCGGTCCAGCAGGCCCTTGGCCTTGGCCTGGCCGATGATCTCGGTGTATTGCTGGCTCGCCTCCTGGTTGAGCGTTTCGGAGGGCACCAGGCTGGACATGTACTGCGTGCGGTTCACGCCTATGGCGCCGGATTGCGTGGTATTGACGCCCGCGCAGCCGGCGATGGCAACACAGGCGAGCGCGGCGGCGGCGCCGCGCAGGAACGTGTGAGTGGGGCTCATCGGACTCTCCGGTTGGGTCGGCGTAGCGCGGCGGCCGCGCGTGCCGTCAATACTGACCGCCGCACTGGCCGCGATGGCGCAGCGCGTGATCGATCAGGACCAGCGCCAGCATCGCTTCAGCGATGGGCGTGGCGCGTATGCCTACGCAGGGATCGTGCCTTCCGAGGGTCTGCACCATAACGGGTTCGTTGGCGCGGTTCACGGAACGGCGCTCCACGCGGATGCTGGACGTGGGCTTGATGGCCAGCGACACGGTGATGGGCTGCCCGGTGGAAATGCCGCCCAGCACCCCGCCCGCGTTGTTGGTGAGAAAACCGTCCGGCGTGATTTCGTCGCCATGCTCCGAGCCCCGCTGCGCAATGCAGTCGAAGCCCGCGCCGATGGATACGCCCTTGACCGCGTTCAGGCCCATCATCACGTGGGCGATGTCGGCGTCGAGCCGGTCGTAGATGGGTTCGCCCCACCCGGCGGGCATGTTCTCGGCCACGACTTCGATGCGGGCCCCGACCGAATCGCCGTCGCGGCGAAGCTGATCCATATAGGCCTCGAGCTCGGGCACGATGCCGGCGTTGGGCGCATAGAAAGGATTGTTCGGAACCTCGTCCCAGGATTCGAACGGAATGGCGATCGGGCCCAGCTGGCTCATGTAGCCGCGGATGCGCACCCCATGCTGCTCGGCCAGCCATTTCTTGGCGATCGCGCCCGCGGCCACCGTGGGCGCGGTCAGGCGCGCCGACGACCGGCCGCCGCCGCGCGGGTCGCGCAGGCCGAACTTGCGCCAATAGGCGTAGTCGGCATGCCCGGGACGGAACGTGTCGGCAATATTGGAATAGTCTTTGCTGCGCGCGTCGGTGTTGCGGATCAGGAGCGCGATGGGCGTGCCGGTGGTCATGCCCTCGTACACCCCGGACAGGATCTCGACCTGGTCGGCTTCCTGGCGCTGGGTCACGTGCCGCGACGTGCCGGGGCGGCGGCGGTCGAGCTCGCGCTGGATGTCGGAGGCGTCGAGCAGCATCCCCGGGGGGCAGCCGTCCACCACGCAGCCGATGGCGGGGCCGTGCGATTCGCCGAAATTGGTGACGCAGAAAAGAGTGCCTAAGGTATTACCGGACATAGGGTCTAGGGTTGGGTTGCGGGCAACCCCGATTATGACACCCCTGCCGCCAAAGCCTGGATCTCGCAAGCGGGCGCGGGGCGCCCCAGCAGGAAGCCCTGCATGACCCGGCAGCCCAGCGCCTTGAGGATTTCGCGCTGGCCCTCGGTTTCGACGCCCTCGGCCACCACGGGCAGGCGCATGGCCTGGCACAGCCCGAACAGGGCCGATACCACTTCCCGGCTTCCGGCATCGGATTCCAGGGTCGAAATGAAGCTGCGGTCGATCTTCACCCAGTCGATGGGCAGGTGACGCAGATGGTTGAGGCTGGAGTAGCCGCAGCCGAAATCGTCCAGGGCCACCGAAACGCCCATGGACCGCAGCGCGTTGAGGATTTTTATGTGCTTTTCGTAGTGCAGGATGAACAGCGACTCGGTGATCTCGAGCACCAGCTTGCGCGGCGACAGGCCGGTGGCCTCCAGCACCCGGGCCACCAGCGGCACCAGGCCATCCGCCTCCATCTGCTTGACGGAAAGGTTGACGTGCACCCGCCAGGCCGCCGGCCATTGCACCGCCTGCGAGCAGGCGCGTTCGAGAATCCAGGCGCCCAGGGGCACGATGAGCCCGCTGCGCTCGGCGATCTCGATGGTGATGCCGGGCGATACGCTGCCCAGCACCGGATGGTGCCAGCGCAGCAGCGCCTCGCAGCCTTGCACCGTGCCCGTGCCGCCGTCGCACACCGGCTGGTAATAGAGCTCGAACTGCTCCATGTCGGGCGTGGACAGCGCCAGCCGCAGGTCGTTCTCCAGGCCCTGGCGGTCGCGCTCGCGCGCCAGCATGCGGAAATTGAAGAGAGTCCACGACGCCCCCTCCTGCCCGTCCGGGGGCAGCAGGGCCACGCGCGCGCAGCGCTGCAGCTCTTGCACGCTGCGCCCGTGGTCGGGATACAGGGCCGCGCCGACGCGGAACAGGGCGATGATCTGGCGTCCGCCCAGCCTGTAGGGCGCGTTCAGGTCGCCCAGCAGCTTCGCGCAAACCTGGGCCGCGCCGTCCTCGTCCACGTCCGGGATGCACAGCGTGAAGGTATGGATGCCGGTGCGGGCGACCATGCCGCCCAGCGCGCGCGCCGTCACGCGCAGGCGCTGGGCCACCTGGACCAGCAGCTCACGGTCTTCGCCGGCGCGCAGCAGGGCGCAGATCTCGGCATATTGCTCGAACCGGACCAGGAAAAATGCGCCGCGGCGCGCGCGCTCCCGGGCTCGCTCCAGCCATGCGCCCGCGCGGCGGTCCAGCTCCCGCTGGCTCAGTCCGCCGGTAAGTTCGTCCTGCATGAGGGCGCGCCGCAGCACGCGCTCCCTGCGCAGGAAAAGCACGCTAATCGCCGCCAATGCGCCGACCAGCGTCAGGCACAGTGCGAGCAGATAGCTCTCACGCACGGAGCCTCCTTTTCATGAAGCCTTGACGTTGCGGTCCGAGCCTGGGCCCAAGGCACGTAACATTTCTTAAATAGTGCATTATTGTTGCAAAAACACCTCGATCCAGAGGCAACGCGCCCTGTTCTGCTGCAATAGGAAGATTTGCGTGTGCCGCCATGCGGGGCGGGCGGCCTCCCGCGGCATCTCCCGTGACTTGAACCCGGATTTGGTAGTACTACGACATCAGGCCACCGAAAATTAATACGTCCTCTCGCAATAGTTCTCACTCCCACGGTCCGGCAGGCGAAATAATTGCATAGCTTGTCTGATGTCTTCGTAGATTTCGTAATATTCTGTATGTTCTATGACGCCGAGGATTACACCCCAGGCGGCGCGGATGCGGTATTAGTAACGTGTGTCACGTTTCTTATCCATATCAACCGCTCACGGGAAACAAGAACCGCCCGGCGCCGTCCAGCGCGCGCGGGCAGGACAAGCGAGCGAATCCGTCCCGCCGTTCGCTGGAAGGGGAAAAGACCATACACATGCTCTCGATACGCAGGCTCCTCGTATTCAGCGCGTGCCTGATCGGCCTGGTCGTATTGGGCACCCAGGCCCTGAGCATGCTCGCGGCCCATCGCTACCTGCACGGCCAGCTCGCGCAGCAGAGCCAGGGCGGCGCGCAGGCGCTGGCCTGGGCGCTTTCGCATGCGCCCGGCGACGCCCGCAGGCGCGCAACGCTGGCCGACGAGTTGTTCGGCCAGGGAGCCTACGCCCTGGTCAGGATCACCAACGAGCGCGGCGCCACCGACATCGAGCGCAGCGCGCCGCCGCCCGACGCCGGCGACGGGGCCGACGAATGGGTGGAGCATTGGCTCATGCCCGAAGCGCCGGAGTCGTCCCAGCCCTTCGTCTCGGACGACGGCCGGTTCCGGGGCATGGTCACGGTGCGCGCCGACGCTCACACCGCCCGCGAAACGCTGTGGCAGGGAGGGCTGAGGGTAGTCGGGCTGGCGCTCGCGGCCGCGGTCTGCTGGCTGCTCTTCGCGACCGAGCTGCTCAAGTGGCTGGACAAGCGCGCCCCGCGGACCTCTCTTTTCTCCGGCTGGCCCGGCGAGGCCGCCGCCCGCCCCGACGCGGCCGCGCAGACCGAGGCGCAACGGGTGGCGGCGGCGATCGAGGCGCAGAACGCGCGCATCGAATCCCTGCAGAGCGAAGTCTACCGGGATGCCATCACCCGCCTGCCCAACCGCCGGTACTTCGTCGAGCAGTTCCGGGCGGCCCTGGCGGACGCCGCATCCGCCGGCGCGGGACACATCCTGATGTTCCGCCAGCGCGACCTGGCGCAGATCAACCGGCATCTTTCGCGCGCTTTCACGGATCAGTGGCTGCGCGCGTCCGCCGAACGCCTGCGCCGGCTGGTGGCCGCCCACGGCGGACCGTCAGCGACGCTGGCCCGCATCAGCGGATCGGACTTCGTGCTGCTGATGCCGGGCAGCACGGCGCCGCAGGCGAGCCTGCTGGCCGAACGCGTGCGCCGCGAGCTGCGCGCGCTGCGCGTGCCCATGGACGGGCATTCGTGGTGCCGCTGGGCCCTGGCGATCGCGGATTTCTCGCCCGGCGACGGCATGAGCGAAATACTGGCCGGGCTGGATCACGCCCTGATGTGCGCGGAAAGCGCCGACGACGACCAGGTCACGCCCGCCAGCCAGGCGCCCCAGGGATCGCGCATCGGCGAGTACAGCTGGCACGACGCGCTGCTCACGGCGCTGGACCAGCACCGGTTCTCGCTTGCCGCCCGGCCCCTGCACGACATCGGCGGAGCGCTGCTGCAGTACGAGGGCTGCCTCACCCTGCATGATCAAAGCGGCACGCCGCCCGTGCCGGCCAGCGTTTTCATGCCCCCCGCCGTCCGGCTGGGGCTGTCCGCCGAATGCGACATCCAGGCGGTCCGCCTCGGCCTGGATTGGCTGGTCACGCATGCCGAAACGCTGGCGGTTCCCATTGCCCTGGCCTCTCTGTCGCAGGACACCTTCCTGCCGCGGCTGCGCCGCATGCTGGCCGACCGCCCCGACGTGGCGCGCCGGCTCATCCTGGAAATGGACGCCTCGGGCCTGGCCGCCAACGAAACCGAGACGCAGCAGCTGTGCGAGATCGTCACCGAAATGATGGTCTGCCCGGACTCCTCGTCGGTGCGCACGCGGAACGATGGGTCTTCCTGGGCCAGGCGCCCCAGCGCGATGCCCATTTTTTCCTGGTCGGCCTTGGTCTTGGGCTCCACCGCCTGCGAAATGACCGGCTCGGGAAACGCCATGCGTTCCAGGATGATGACGTGGGAAGGATCGCAGAGCGTGTCGCCGGTGGTGACGTCTTTCAGGCCGACCGCCGCGGCGATGTCGCCCGCGTAGACCTCGGTGATCTCGCGCCGCTCGTTGGCGTGCATCTGCAGGATGCGGCCCAGCCGCTCTTTCTTTTCCTTGGTGGGGTTGTAGATGGAGTCGCCCGACTTGACCACGCCCGAGTAGACGCGGAAGAACACGAGCTGGCCCACGAACGGGTCGGTCATGATCTTGAAAGCCAGGGCGGAGAAGGGCTCGTCGTCGGCCGGATGGCGCTCGATTTCGCGGTCGCGCTGGTCGTGCCCCNGGCTGAGCGGCACGGCGGGCGGCCGCGCGGCCGGATGCGGCGTTTCAGCCTTTCGCGGCTTCGGCGCTCTCTTCGTTGGGCCAGTCGCGGATATAGGCCTTGAGCATGTTGTTCTCGAACTGCTGGGCTGCCACGATGGCCTGCGCCATGTCGTAGAACGAGATCACGCCCATGAGGGTGGGGCCGTCCATGACCGGGATGTAGCGCGCGTGCTTTTCCAGCATGAGGCGCTGCACTTCTTCCGCGCTGGTGTTGGGCGAGACGCTCACGGGCGCGTCGTCCATGATGGAGCGTATGGTGGTTTCGCCCGCCGCCGCGCCGTGCTTGTGCATGTGGCGGATGATTTCGCGGAAGGTGAGCATGCCGGTCAGGGTGCCGAATTCCATGATGACCAGCGAGCCGATGTCCTGCTCGCTCATGGTGCGCACCGCTTCCGAAACGGGCGTGTCCGGCGATGCCGTATAAAGCGTGTCTCCTTTGACGCGCAAGATTTCGCTGACCTTCAACATCGGTTCCTCCCAGGGCATTGCCCCGATTTCAATCGCTATTTCTTTTTCGCTTCCCATTGCAACAGGGCGGCGACGGTATTTTCCGTATTCTGCGCTTCTTGGCAGAGATCTTCCAGCGTGGGGGCGTCTTCTCCGCACAGGACGGACGATGCGACGCGCACGATGGCGGCGTCGTCGCGCACGCGCGGCCGGCTGCGGTCGATCAGGAAATGATCGACCACGGGCGCAAGCGAGGTTTCGCGCGCGTCGCAGGTGAGCACCCAGTGATCGTTCTGCGTGCGGGTGGCCAGGCCCATGTCGCTCAGCTCCTCGAGCACGGCGAGCAGCTCGTCCTGGTGCAGGCGCAGGCGGGCTGCCAGGGAGCTGGAGGGCAGCCCCGCGCCGCCCGCGGTCTGGTTGCGGCGCAGGGCGCGCAGCGCGTCCAGGGCGTCCACGAAGGCGGCGCCGGGGTAGCGGTTGATTTCCCAGCGGCCCAGCCGGATCAGCGGCGCGCTGGCCGCCAGCGTTGCGCCCAGCAGGACCGCCAGCCATGACAGGTAGATCCAGAGCAGGAAGATCGGCAGGGTGGCGAAGGCGCCGTAGATGACGGTGTAGGTGGGGAATCGGGTGAGGTAATACGCGAAGCCCGATTTCATGACCTCCAGCGCCACCGCGGTGACGCAACCGCCGATCAGCGCGTCGCGCCACAGCACCTTGCGGTTGGGCACCACCACGAACAGGGCCGCGAAGCCCAGCGCGGTCAGGACGACCGGAATGAACGACACGAGCACGCTGACCGCTTCCGGCACGTCCTTGACCAGGCCCAGCGACTCGCGCGCCACGAACGAAGTGGCCCACAGGCTGGCGCCCGCCACCACCGGCCCCAGCGTGATCACGGCCCAGTACACCAGCGCCCGCTGCTGCAGGGGGCGCTGCCGCGTCACGTGCCAGATGTCGTTGAACGCCGTGTCGATGGTCATGATGAGCAGCACGGACGTGACGAGCAGGAACGCGCCGCCGATGGCGGTGAGCCGGGACGCCTGGCGGGCGAACTGGTTGAGGTATTCCATGATGTTGTCCGAGACGGACGGCGGCATCAGGCTGGTGGAGAGAAAATGTTCCAGCGCGATGCGGAATTCCTGGAATACCGGAAAGGCGGTGAAAAGGGACAGCACCACCGCCAGCATGGGCACGATGGCGAGCACGGTGGTGAACGTGAGGCTGGATGCGACCTGCAACAGCTTTTCTTCGTTGGCGCGCTGCGCCGTGAAGAGCAATGCGCGCCCGGCCTTCGCGATCCATGAAGAGCGCGAAGCAGGGGGCTCGGGCGCCACCGTCGCGGCGGGGGCAGGCTCTGCGGGGCGGTTCATCAGGCGATAATAGCAGTATGAACCCCGATCTCAATCCTCGCCTGCGCCTGGCGGCCACGGCATCGCTGCTGGCGCTGATCGTGCTTTGCGCGGCCTGGGAAACCGTGATCGCGCCGGTCCGGCCGGGCGGGTCCTGGCTGCTCCTGAAGGCGCTGCCGCTGGCCTTTCCACTGCGCGGCATCGTGCGCGGCAACCTCTATACATACCAGTGGGCGTCCATGCTGTCGCTGCTCTACCTCATGGAGGGCGCGGTGCGCGCCATGTCCGACCCGGCGCCGCTGTCGGTCGTCATGGCCTGGGGGGAAATCCTGCTGTCCGGCGTCTTCTTCCTGAGCGCCATTTTTATGTGCGGCCCGCCAAGCGGGCTGCCCGGAGCCAACGCGCATGACCGCACATACCCTGGACGAGCTGCGCGTCCTCAATACTTATGCGGCGCTGCCGGCGCCGTTCTATACGCGGCTGTCTCCCCAGCCGCTCAACGCGCCGCGCCTGCTGCATGCGAATCCGGAGGCGGCCGCCCTTATCGGACTGGATCGCGGCGCGCTCGGCACGCCGGAGTTCCTTGCCGTGTTCTCGGGCGCCCAGCCTTTGCCCGGCGGAGACACGCTGGCGGCGGTCTACAGCGGCCATCAGTTCGGCATCTGGGCCGGCCAGCTGGGCGACGGCCGGGCGCACCTGCTGGGCGAGGTGGCGGGGCCGCAAGGCCGGTGGGAGCTCCAGCTCAAGGGCTCGGGCATGACGCCGTACTCGCGCATGGGCGACGGACGCGCCGTGCTGCGCTCGTCCGTGCGCGAATACCTGGCCAGCGAAGCCATGCATGGGCTGGGCATTCCCACCACGCGCGCCCTGGCCCTGGTGGTTTCGGACGATCCGGTCATGCGCGAAACCGTGGAAACGGCCGCCATCGTGACGCGTATGTCGCCCAGTTTCGTGCGTTTCGGTTCGTTCGAGCATTGGTCGGCGCGCCGCCAGCCGGACATGCTGCGCACGCTGGCCGACTACGTGATCGACCATGATTACCCCGAATGCAGGATGCCGCCCGCGGGCGAGCCGGCGGACGACAAGGCGCCGTACGTGGCGCTGCTGCGCGAAGTCACCCGCCGCACGGCCGAACTGATGGCGGACTGGCAGGCCGTGGGTTTCTGCCACGGCGTCATGAACACCGACAATATGTCGATCCTGGGGCTGACGCTCGATTACGGGCCGTATGGTTTCATGGACGGATTCCGCCTCGATCATGTCTGCAACCACTCCGATTCCGAAGGGCGCTATTCCTGGAATCGGCAGCCTTCGGTCGCGCTCTGGAATCTGTACCGCCTCGGGGGCAGCCTGCACATGCTGGTGCAGGACGTGGACGCGCTGCGCGCCGTGCTGGACGAATTCGAAGGCATTTTCACCCGGGCGTTCCACGAACGCGCGCGCGCCAAGTTGGGACTGGCCGCATGGCGGCCGGACGACGAGCCGCTGCTGGACGACCTGCTCAGGCTGATGCACGCGAACCACGCCGATTTCACGCTGAGCTGGCGCAGGCTGTCGGATGCGGTCCGGGGAGAGCGGCAGGCGTTCGAGGATCTGTTCATCGACCGGCCCGCGGCCGGCGCCTGGCTCGATCGCCTGCTGGCGCGCCAGGCCGGGGACGGAAGGCCGCCCGCCGAGGTGGCGCAAGCCATGGACGCGGTCAATCCGCTTTATGTATTGCGCAACCATCTTGCCGAAGAAGCCATCCAGGCCGCGAAGCGCGGCGATGCTGGCGAAATCGACACTTTGCTGACCTTGCTGCGCGCGCCGTGCCAGGCCCGTCCTGGTTACGAAAAGTATGCCGCGTTGCCGCCGGACTGGGCTTCGTCCATCGAGGTGAGCTGTTCGTCCTGACCGGCCGGTTTTCTATATTTACGGCAGAAAATCGGAAAAAAATCCCCAGCGCGGACAAAAAAAACCACGAATGCCTGGAAACCGCATTTTTTTTCAGTGCAATTATTCGTTTCCATTGTAAAAGACGTAAGATTGTCCTTGCGCGAAATTCTACATGGCTCGCCGTGTCCGGGGGCTTTTGTCGACAATTTTCAATATAAAGCACTCTAAAAATGCCTGGCGCTGATGGTTTGCTATGTATCGGTCTCCTGGAAGACGATGCCGACTTCCGCGAGGAATTGGCCTTGGGTCTGGGTGGCTATGGATTCCGGGTGGCGTTTGCCTGTGATAACGCCGGGGCGTTCTATCGCCGGCTGCAGGAACAGCCCTGCGATATCGTGATTCTCGATGCGCACTTGCCCGGAGAAGACGGTTTTTCGGTCGCCACCCGGCTGCGCGCGCTGAGTCCGGTGGGCATCGTCATGCTGACCGGGCGCAGCGCGCTCGAAGACCGCGTCCGCGGCCTGGAGGGCGGCGCCGACGTCTACATGACCAAGCCTGTCGACCTGCTCGAACTCAGTTCCGTGATTCGTAGTCTGGCGCGCCGCATGCGCCTGGCCAAGGCGCGCGTGCCGCGGATGCCGAGGCCCGCCCGGCGGCCGATTCGTCCTGGTCGCTGCAGGACGGCGGCTGGATACTGGTGGCGCCGGACGGCGCTTCGCTGCATTTGTCGGCGCAGGAGCGCACCTTCCTGATGGCGCTGATGGACGCCGCGGGCAATGCGGTGAGCCGCCAGGAGCTGGCGGAGATGTTCCTGCCCGAAAGCCCCGAGGGCTTCGAGTTGCGGCGCATCGACGTGCTGGTGAGCCGCCTGCGGGCCAAGGCACAGAGCGCGGGCCTCAAGCTGCCGGTGCTTTCCGTGCGCGGCCAGGGTTACGTCTTCGCCGCCTGACGCGCTTGCGAGGTCGCCGGCGAAAGCGCGGGCAGCGTCACGACGAAGCGCGTACCTTCGCCGATTTTGCTGTGCAGCGTGAGCGAGCCGCCCTGGTTTTCGCAGATGTTGCGCGCCAGGTAGAGCCCGATGCCCAGGCCCTTGGTTTCGCGGTGGGCCGCCCGGCGGAAATGCGGTTCGAAAATTCTTGCCTGGTCTTCTTCGCTGATGCCCGGCCCGCGGTCGGTGACCGACAGCCAGGCCACGGGCTGGCCGTTCTCCTCGCCTTGCCCGGCCTCGATGCGCACGGGTTCGCTGGCGGGGGAATACTTGATGGCGTTGTGCACCAGGTTGCGCACCACCACGCTGGTCAGCGGCCGGTCGCAGAATACGGGAATGCCCCGCTCGGCCTTGATTTCCAGGGGATGGGCAGTGTCGGGCCGCATTGCCGCCGCGACGTCGTGCGCGATGTCGGCCATGTCGGCGCATTCGGCGCGGGGCGTGAGCGCCTGCTGGCCCAGCCTGTCCTGGCTGAGCAACTGCTCCACCAGCTCGGTCATGCGCGTCACCGAACGGTGGATGCGCGCGAGGCGGCTGTCCACGGCTTCGTCGGTATCGGCGAGCATCATGTCCAGCGACTGGGCGGCCGCGCTGATCGTGGCCAGCGGCGCGCGCAGTTCGTGCGACACCAGCGCGTTCATCTGCCGTTGGCTTTCGAGAGCGCCGGCCATCTCCGACAGCCGCAGCTCGCCCCGGCCGGCGGGGTCGGCGTCATGCCTGCCATGGCTGGCATGCCCGGGCAGCGCCGCCAGGGTTGCCAGGACTCCCAGCATGCGCAGCAGCGCCAGCGTGAAAGCCGGGGCCATCGTGTTGGACAAGGCGTCGCGCGCCCACAGCCCCGCCGACAGCACGAAAACCAGGGCCAGCGCGGCGCTGGGCCACCGCACGCCGTGCCTGGCGGCTGCCGCAGCCAGGGCGGCGCACAGCGCCAGGCTGGCGAGCCGCGCAGGCGATCTCGATGGCTGCCGTCAGGCCCGGCGCGTCGGTCTGATAGATGAAGATGAGGGTGAGCGCCGCGGCGGCGACCAAGGCCAGGCTCGCGGCGCGGGCGGCGGCCGCCAGGCGCGAGGAATGGTCCGCCAGC
>NZ_LHSJ01000094.1:0-14043 GCF_001270295.1 Achromobacter sp. DMS1
CGCCCGGTCCGTGCGCATCCGGCCCACTCGGCCCCGGTTCATATGGCCCTGGCGGATAGGCGCCCGGGAAGTGAATTTCCGGGGTATGAGTGCCCGGGACATGAGTTCCTGGAACATGCGCTCCCTGGGCATGGGCGCCATAGCGCGGCGGCGCCGGCTCGCGCACGCCCCGCCCGGCGCCG
This sequence comes from Achromobacter sp. DMS1, assembly GCF_001270295.1. Taxonomy (NCBI): domain Bacteria; kingdom Pseudomonadati; phylum Pseudomonadota; class Betaproteobacteria; order Burkholderiales; family Alcaligenaceae; genus Achromobacter; species Achromobacter sp. DMS1. Next base: position 183 of record NZ_LHSJ01000094.1, read on the forward strand.
CAGGCAAACCGGGTCAAGTCCGCGCCATCGCGGCGCGGGCCGGCCGGCAGAAGCCGGGCGGCCGCCCGCCCAACGGCCGAGCCGCACGCGCAGGTCCTCCGTGCATGCCGGCTCGGTGACGAAGTCGGCCGCGCCCAGCGCCAGCAGGTCTTCGATGGCGGGCGCCTTCAGCTCCCGCACCAGCAACAGCAGGGGCGTGTCCAGGCGCCCCTGGCATTGGGCCAGCGCCGTGCGCGCCCAGCCGAGCGAGGGCGCCGAGACGGGAAGCAGGCAGCTATCGTAGCGTCTGAGCGCCACGGCGAGCCGCGCAATGGCGTCCGCCGGCCCGGACGGCGCGCCGTCCGTTGCGCCCAGGTCTACCGCATGCAGCCGCACGCGGGGCAACAGCGGCTGCCGCCCCGCCATCCATGCCCGCATGGCCCCCACGTGGGCGGGCGCGAGCAGCACGCCGCAATCCAGCATTTCGCGCATGCTCCTGGCCTCCTATTCCGTATGAACAGCGGCAAGGCTACGCCGCGCGCCGCGCCGCATCCATTCGTGGATCACGCATTGCGGCAGGCCGCAGGGGCATCGCCCCGGCGGCGGGTCGGAGCCGCAGCGGCCGCATGGCGCCGCCGCGAAAGCAAAAACCCGCCACGAGGGCGGGTTCTTGCATGCCGCGAGGGCCGGCTCAGTGCGAGCGGCGGCCTTCGCGCAGCCGGCGCGCCGCCGCGGCCTGGGCCGCGAGCATGGCGAGCTCGGCTTCGACGACAGCGATGTCGGCCTTGTCCTTGGCGTTGCGCAGCGCCTCTTCGGCGCGCTTGCGCGCGTCCAGGGCGCGGGCCTCGTCGAGGTCGGCCGCACGGATGGCCGTGTCGGCCAGCACCGTCACGCTGCCCGGCTGGACTTCCAGGATGCCCCCGGCGACGAAGATGTTTTCCTCGCCTTGGTCGGCACGAACGATCTTTACCGTCCCGGGGCGTATGCGCGAAATCAGCGGGGTGTGGCCAGGCAGGATGCCCAGCTCGCCCGCCTCGCCAGGCAGCACCACGAACTTCGCCTCGCCGGTGAAGATCGCTTCCTCTGCGCTGACGACATCCACATGCAGGGTAGCCATATCGGTTCCTTATTGCAGTTTCTTGGCCTTCTCGAAGGCTTCGTCGATCGAGCCGACCATGTAGAAGGCCTGTTCCGGCAGCGCGTCGCACTCGCCGTTCACGATCATCTTGAAACCGCGGATGGTCTCGGCCAGGGGCACGTACTTGCCGGGCGAGCCGGTGAACACTTCGGCCACGTGGAAGGGCTGCGACAGGAAGCGCTGGATCTTGCGCGCGCGCGCCACGATCTGCTTGTCTTCCGGCGACAGTTCGTCCATGCCCAGAATCGCGATGATGTCGCGCAGTTCCTTGTAGCGCTGCAGCGTCTGCTGCACGCCACGGGCCACCTGGTAGTGCTCTTCGCCCACGACTTGCGGGTCGAGCTGGCGGCTGGAGGAATCGAGCGGGTCCACGGCCGGGTAGATACCCAGGGCGGCGATGTCGCGCGACAGCACCACGGTGGAATCCAGATGCTGGAAGGTCGTGGCGGGCGACGGGTCGGTCAAGTCGTCGGCGGGCACGTACACGGCCTGGATCGAGGTGATCGAGCCCGTCTTGGTGGAGGTGATGCGCTCCTGCAGCTTGCCCATTTCTTCGGCCAGCGTCGGCTGGTAGCCCACGGCGGAAGGCATGCGGCCCAGCAGCGCGGACACTTCGGTGCCGGCCAGGGTGTAGCGGTAGATGTTGTCCACGAAGAACAGGATGTCGCGGCCTTCGTCGCGGAACTTCTCGGCCATGGTCAGGCCAGTCAGCGCCACGCGCAGGCGGTTGCCCGGGGGTTCGTTCATCTGGCCGAACACCATGGCGACCTTGTCCAGAACGTTCGACTCTTCCATTTCATGGTAGAAGTCGTTACCTTCGCGGGTACGCTCGCCCACGCCGGCGAACACCGACAAGCCGCTGTGCTGCTTGGCGATGTTGTTGATGAGTTCCATCATGTTCACGGTCTTGCCCACGCCGGCGCCGCCGAACAGGCCCACCTTGCCGCCCTTGGCGAACGGGCAGACCAGATCGATCACCTTGATGCCGGTTTCGAGCAGTTCCACGGAGGGCGACAGCTCGTCGAAGGCCGGCGCATCCTGGTGGATGGCGCGCTTTTCGTCGCTTTCGATGGGGCCGGCTTCGTCGATGGGACGGCCCAGCACGTCCATGATGCGGCCCAGCGTGCCGGCGCCCACCGGCACCGAGATCGGGGCGCCCGTGGCGGCGACCTTCATGCCGCGGCGCAGGCCGTCGCTGGAGCCCAGGGCGATGGTGCGCACCACGCCGTCACCCAGCTGCTGCTGCACTTCCAGCGTCAGGCCCTTCTCGGCGAACGAGGAACCCTCGTCGACCAGGGTGAGCGCTTCGTAGATCTTGGGCATGTGATCGCGGGGGAACTGAATGTCCACCACGGCGCCGATGCACTGAACGATGGTTCCGTTGCTCATGTCGATTCCTTGCTTGATAGCTTTTGACGGGATGCCCCTCGCCTCAGACGGCGGCGGCGCCCCCTACGATTTCCGAAATTTCCTTGGTGATCGCGGCCTGGCGGGTCTTGTTGTAGACCAGCTGCAGATCGCCGATGACCTTCTTGGCGTTGTCCGACGCCGCCTTCATGGCGACCATGCGGGCCGACTGCTCCGAAGCCATGTTCTCGGCCACGGCCTGGTACAGAAGGCCTTCGACGTAACGCTGCAACAGGTCGTCGATCACGCTACGAGCGTCGGGTTCGTAGATGTAATCCCAGCTGTATTGCGTCTTCAGCTCGGCGGCCGGCGCCAGGCTTTCGGCGCCCGTCTGGAACGGATCGTCCAAACCGCTGGCCAGCGGCAGCAGGCGCAGGAACACCGGCTCCTGGCGCATCGTGTTGACGAAGCGGGTGGTCGCGACGTACAGCGCGTCGATGCGGCCTTCCAGGTAGTCGTCGAGCTGCACCTTGATGGCGCCCAGCAGGCGGTCGAGCTGCGGCTTGTCGCCCAGTTGCACTTCCTGCGACACCAGCTTGGCGCCGATGCGGGTCAGCACGCCCAGGCCCTTGTTGCCCAGCGCGGTCGCCTGCACGGAAATGCCGCGCTGCGCGAATTCCCTGAGCTTGGCCAGCGTCACGCGGGTGACGTTGGTGTTCAGGCCGCCGCACAGGCCCTTGTCGGTGGTCACCAGGACCACGCCGACCGCCTTCATTTCGCGTTCGACCAGGTACGGGTGGCTGTATTCGGGGTTGGCCTGCATCAGGTGCGCGGCAATCTCGCGCACCTTGTTGGCGTACGGACGTCCGGCGCGCATCCGCTCCTGCGCCTTGCGCATCTTGGATGCGGCGACCATTTCCATCGCCTTGGTGATCTTGCGCGTGTTTTGCACGCTCTTGATCTTGGTTCGGATTTCCTTGATTCCGGGCATTGCGCTTTCCTGTGAAGACTGGCCGATGAGGCGGGGCTTGCGCCCCTCCTCATCCGAAGGACGGGGCGCACGCCGCGGCGCGCGCTCCGTCACTTACTTAAAAAGCACCGTGCTTCTTGAAATCCTGGATGGCGGCGGACAGTTCGGCCTCGTCATCCTTGGACAGTTCCTTGGTGTCTTCGATGCGCTGGACCAGGGCGGCGTGCTTGGCCTTGAGCTGATCCTTGAGGGACTTCTCGAAAGCCAGCACCTGGCCGACTTCCACGTCGTCCAGATAGCCGTTGTTCACGGTGTACAGCGTGACGGCCAGTTCCCAGACCTGCTGCGGCTGGTACTGGGGCTGCTTGAGCAGTTCCACCACGCGCTTGCCGCGCTCGAGCTGGCGACGGGTGGCATCGTCCAGGTCGGAGGCGAACTGCGCGAAAGCGGCCAGTTCACGGTACTGCGCCAGGTCGGTACGGATGCCGCCCGACAGCTTCTTGATGACCTTGGTCTGGGCGGCGCCGCCCACGCGGGACACCGAAATACCGGCGTTGATGGCCGGACGCACGCCCGCGTTGAACAGGTCGGTTTCCAGGAAGATCTGGCCGTCGGTAATGGAAATGACGTTGGTCGGAACGAAGGCCGACACGTCGCCCGCCTGGGTTTCGATGATCGGCAGCGCGGTCAGCGAGCCGGTCTTGCCCTTGACGGCGCCGTTGGTGAACTTCTCGACGTACTCTTCGTTCACGCGAGCGGCGCGCTCCAGCAGGCGCGAGTGCAGGTAGAACACGTCGCCCGGGTAGGCTTCGCGGCCCGGCGGACGGCGCAGCAGCAGCGAAACCTGGCGGTAGGCCCAGGCCTGCTTGGTCAGGTCGTCGTAGACGATGAGGGCGTCTTCGCCGCGGTCGCGGAAGTATTCGCCCATCGTGCAGCCGGCATAGGGGGCCAGGTACTGCATGGCCGCCGAATCCGAAGCCGAGGCGGCCACGACGATGGTGTATTCCATGGCGCCGTGCTCTTCGAGCTTGCGGACCACGTTGTTGATGGTCGACGCCTTCTGGCCGATGGCGACGTACACGCAGGTGACGCCCTTGCCCTTCTGGCTGATGATGGTGTCGACGGCCACGGCGGTCTTGCCGGTCTGGCGGTCGCCGATGATCAGCTCGCGCTGGCCGCGGCCAATGGGCACCATCGAGTCGATGGCCTTGATGCCGGTCTGCAGCGGCTGCGACACCGAGCGGCGGGCGATGACGCCAGGCGCCACCTTCTCGATGATGTCGGTTTCCTTGGTGTTGATCGGACCCTTGCCGTCGATGGGCTCACCCAGCGTGTTCACCACGCGGCCCTTCAGCTCGGGGCCGACCGGCACTTCCAGAATGCGGCCGGTCGTCTTGACCTGGTCGCCTTCGGACACGCCGGTATAGTCGCCCAGAATCACGGCGCCGACAGAGTCGCGCTCGAGGTTCAGCGCGAGGCCGTAGACGTTGTTGGGGAATTCGAGCATTTCGCCCTGCATCACGTCGGACAGGCCGTGGATGCGGGTGATGCCGTCGGTCACGGAGACGACGGTGCCCTGAGTGCGGACATCAGCCGAAGCGCCCAGGCCCTCGATGCGGCTCTTGAGCAGTTCGCTGATCTCGGAGGGATTGAGTTGCATAATGACTCCTGGAATCCTGTAAGTTGCCTCAAGCGGCGAGCGTGTCCCGCATGCGGGCCAATTGGGCTTTGACGGAAGTATCGAGCACCTGGTCGCCGACCGACACGCGCACGCCGCCGATCAACGACGGGTCGACCGTGACGGCGGGCTTGATCTTGAGACCGAATTTGAGTTCGAGCGCGGAGACCAGTTCTTTGACCTGAGCTTCGCTGAGTTCGAACGCGCTGGCGATTTCCGCCTGCGCCGTGCCTTCGCGACGATTCTTCAACGCCGTGAACTGCTCGGCGATGACGGGCAAGAGGAGCAGCCGGCCGTTCTGCACCAGCAGCTCGATGAAATTGCGGGCGGCCTGGGGAAGCTCGCTCTTGAGCAGGCCGCTGAAAAGCTGCACGCGCTGCTCGTCGCCCAGGCGCGGATCGGACATGGCCTCGCGCACATCGGGATTGGCGGCAACCTGCGCCATCTCGCTCACCAGGTTGGCCCAGGCCTCGAGGCCGGCCTTGTCGTCGCACGCTGCGCCGAAGAGCGCTTCGGCGTAGGGACGGGCAACAGTGGAAAGTTCAGCCATGGCGTTCCCGGATCAAAGCTGCGCCTTGAGCTGGTTGAGCAGCTCGGCGTGAGCGCGGGCGTCGACCTCGCGCTTGAGGATTTGTTCTGCACCCTTGACGGCCAGAGCGGCGACGTCATCGCGCAGCGCATCGCGGGCACGCTGGACTTCCTGAGCGGCATCCTGCTCAGCCCGGGCCACGATGCGGGCGCGCTCGGCTTCCGCCTCGCGGCGGGCCTGTTCGATCAGCGCGGCAGCCTGTTTCTCCGCCTCGATCAGACGGGCGTGGTTTTCAGACTTGGCAGACGCCTCGATCAGACTGATACGCGCCTGGGCCTGAGCCAGATCGGCCTTGCCCTTCTCGGCGGCGGCCAGGCCGTCGGCGATTTTTTGGCGGCGCTCGTCCATCGCCTTCGTCAGAGGGGGCCACACGAATTTCATCGTGAACCAGCCCAGAACGAAGAACACGAGCATCTGGAAAATGATCGTCGCGTTCAGATTCACGGTCGTTCCTTTAACACCTTTCGGCCCCACCACGGCATCATGCCGCACGGAGCACTCGATACTTTGCCGACAGGCGACGGGTTGTTCGGCCCGTCGCCGCCGGCGTCATGACCCGCCTCTTCGCCGGCGGGCAGTGCCTTAGCCGACGAACGGGTTGGCGAAGGCGAACAGCATGGCGATACCCACGCCGATCAGGAACGCCGCGTCGATCAGGCCGGCCAAGAGGAACATCTTGGTCTGCAGAGCGTTCATCAGTTCAGGCTGACGAGCCGAAGCTTCCAGATACTTGCCACCCATCAGTGCGATGCCGATGCAAGCGCCGATGGCGCCCAGACCGATGATAAGACCGCAAGCGAGAGCGACGAAAGCGACGTTGGTCATGACAACTCCTTGGTTAGAAATCTGAAGTCAAAAATTAAGGAATAAGGGTACAGCTCAATGCAAGAGGATCTTGCCATCCGGCGCCGGCCGCTGGGCCGTCGCCGGAAATCCGGGGGGTCAGTGTCCTTCGTGGGCCTGGCCGATGTACACCAGCGTCAGCATCATGAAGATGAAGGCCTGCAGCAGGACGATCAGGATGTGGAAGATCGCCCACACCGAGCCGGCCAGGACCTGGCCGATGCCCAGGCCGACGCTGGTGGCGTTGAAGCCGGTCCAGGCGCCGCCCAGCAGGGCGATCAGCATGAACACCAGTTCGCCGGCGAACATGTTGCCGAACAACCGCATGCCCAGCGAGACGGACTTGGCGGCGTATTCGATCAGGTTCAGCAGCAGGTTGAAAGGCGACAGCAGGATGGCGCCCACGCCGTGCGCATGGAACGGGGCCGTGAAGAGTTCTTTGACGAAACCGCCCGGATGCTTGATCTTGATGCCGTAGTAGAACATCAGCAGCAGCACGCCCAGCGACATGCCCATGGGCACGTTCAGGTCGGCGGTGGGCAGAATGCGGTGGTAGTAGAGGGGATCGCCGTGGTGCGCGCCCAGGCCGGTCCAGCGCCAGATGGAGGGCAGCAGGTCGACGGGCAGCAGATCGAGCGCGTTCATGAGCACGATCCAGAGGAAGACGGTAAGGGCCAGCGGCGCCACGAACAGGCGGCTCTTGGCATTGTGGACGATGCCCTTGGCCTGATCGTCGACCATGTCGACGATCATTTCGACGAAGGCCTGGAAGCGCGAGGGAACGCCGCTCGTGGCGCGGCGCGCGGCGCGCCACAGGAAGAAGATGACGACCAGCCCGGTCAGGGCGGACCAGAACAGCGAGTCGTAGTTGATGACATTGAACTGAGCGATAGCGCTCTGCTTTTCGCCGATATTGTTCAGATGCACCAGGTGGTGCTGAATATATGCGGACTGAGGCGACACGTCGCTGGCAGCAGCCATTTGAATCCTACCCTATTTGCTGTATGCCCGAACCCTTGCGGATCCCGGCGATTCCACGATTTCGTTTGCCGCAACTGCTCGGCGCTATGACAACTTGCGGAACATCATTAGCAGGAGATAGCCCTTCAGGGTGAGTATCAGCCCCAGCAGCGCGGCGGGCCATGACAGCCAGCCCTGGGCGACACGCGAAAGCAGCCACAACAGCAGCGCCGTTGCGAACAGCTTGATCAACTCACCGAAGAGAAAGGTAAAGGGACTGGCCTTGCCGGTCCGCACGCTGACAACCAGGCGCAATGCAAACAATGCATTGGGTAAGAAATACGCTACCGCCCCCGCCAGCGCCGACAGACCTGCCGCCGCCCCTCCGACAACCCCCGCAATTACCGCCGCCGCGAGCCCCATGGCGCCCTGCGCAGCCAAAGTCAGCAGCAGTCCGCGCAGAGCCTGGGCATTCAGCGCCGCGCGATCCGCGTCGGTGAACTCCCTGGGACGATGCTCCTCGTGTTGCGGCATCAGGCTTTCTCCCACCTTGTGCTGCATCGCGTTCTGCATCGGCCAGCCCCGGTTTCCTCGCTCCTACCTGCTGAAACGGCGCGTTATTTTACCGCCAGATCGATCCATGAATTTGCCGGCTTTTGTCACCGCGCCCGCTCCGTCCTCTGGTGCAAACCAAAGCCAGAGAATCAGACAGAAGTCGAAGACAATTCCCGGCGGAAATTCCTGGCGCCACCCGTCGGCAAAGGCGCTATGTGTTCTAGTCCCGCAAGCGTCAAACCCGCAGAGTATAGCGTGATTCTTTTTGGACGGGCAAATTGCTTTCGGCCCGTTGTAAGGCGCCGCGGCACGCCAAAAAGGGGACGCGAATCCGCGTCCCCCCGGCGCCCGCGATCAGTCTTCCTGGACCGGCGGCGGCGCCCAGAGGCCGTCCAGCGCGGTGTTCTTCGGCCAGTACAGCCGCATGCTGAGCAGGAAGGGCCCGTCGGCCGTCGGCGTGGGCAGCCAGTTCGAGCGCTTGCTGTCGCCCGGGTCCGAGCGCCGGATGTAGATGTCGAGCGACCCGTCGCTGTTGTATTTCAGGTCGTCGGTGCTGCGGATGACGTAGCGCTTGGCCGCGTTGTCCGCGAAGTTGTGCTTGTCGTTGTACAGATGCAGCGACCAGAACGCGTTCACGGGCGGCAGCTGCCCTTTGTCGAAATGCAGCACGTAATCCTCGTCGGCCTGCAGCGGGTCGCCGTCGGCGTCGGAGACGGTCACCGGGTACAGCACATCCTCGGGCGTGGGCGCGCCCAGGCCCGCATAGGCGATGGCCGCGCGCCGCGTGTAGTCGGCGCCGTAGGTGCCGATGCCCGTGAGCACGGTGTTCCAGCCGTTCATCGGCGTACCCAGGCGCCAGACGCTGTCGGCGATGCGGCGGCCGGCCACGGGCTGCGCATCCGTGAGGGCCTGCTGCACCGCCGGGCTGAGGCGCGCATAAGAGAACGGCGCGCGCGTGTCCAGCCCGATGCGGCGCATGCGCTCCAGCATGGGCGTGTCGTTGGCGTGCGGCGGGTTGTTGCGCAGCACGTCGAAAAACAGCCCGAAGAACGTGGCCGCGTCCAGACTGGCCGCCTGCTCGGCGGGCGTGCCCGCGGGGAGCTGGACCGGCGTCGGCATGGGCACGTCGCTGCCGATGGGCGCCGTGCCTATGCCCGAACCCGTCATGGGATACGGCGAAACTCCGCCGCGGTGACGGGCCGGCCTGGACGAAGCCGAAGCCGCGGCCGGCGCCGCCATGGGCGTGGCCGTCATGGCCGACTGGATCTGATTCACGGCCGCATAATCGGACGGACTGCCCGTCTGGGTCCAGCCCAGCAGCCAACCCGTGGAGGTGGGGCTGTGTATCACATCCATGCCCGCCGGCGGCGTGCCCTGCCAGCCCGGCCCCACCAGCAGGAACGATTGCGCACCCGGCCCGTTGGTGCGGGTGCCGCGCGAGGCGAAGACGTCGCTCCACATGTCCAGCGCGGACAGCACGGTATAGCGCCCGCCCGTGTCGGGCAGGCGCACGACCAGCGGCGTGCGCGATACGTCGAACCACAGGCTGGAGTACAGGGTGTCGGCGCTGGGCCAGGGCGTATCGGTCGCCTGCGGATCGGGGAAGGCCGCCTTGTGGCCGAACTGATTCATGGGCGCCTTGCCGTCCAGCGGCGTCTGCACGGCCGTGGCCTGGCGGCGCGCCAGCTCCATCAGCACCATGGGATAGGCATACACATACGCGTCGACCGCGGTGTCGCGCAGCTCTTCCTCGCTCATGGGCGCGGCGGCGGGCGCGCCGCCGGGCTGATAGGGAGTCTCGGACACCAGACGCAGCGACGGCTGCGGCGCGGGGGGCTGCGCGGAAACGGCGGCAGCGAAGCAGACGCCCAGCGCTCCGGCAAGGGCGGCCGCGGGCCAGCGGCGGGTGGCAATGAAAGTACGCATGCAGGGCTCCTTGTTCATTTTGTTGGCAAGCAAGCCGCCGCGCGGATCCTGGGATGCGCGGCACCTTCAGTTATCACGCCCAGCCAGCATAGGACCGAAGCATGAAACAAGGTGCATTTCAAACGTTTCAAGGCGCAACGATTCCGTCCGGCCCGCGCGCCGCGCAAATGAAAAGAAATCTATGGTCAGCCCGATTTTTGCCAGGTTTCTTGCCAGGCCGTCGAGCCGTTTATGTCTGCACGTACTCGCGTCGCAAGACCAGGAAGTGACAGCGTAAAACGGTGATGAAGGTCAGGCTGCGCCAACCGCCTGCTCACTTCGGTCGTGCGTTCCGTTGGCGAGGATGGCCCAGGCTATCCTCGCCAATTTGTTGGCCAGCGCGCAGGCCGCCACATTCGAGTGACGCCTTGCCGGCAGCTCGCGCACCCGGATGCCGAGTCGATCCGTGCGCCGCCCGATGCGTTGCATGACCGCTCGTGCGCCTTGCACCAACAATCGTCTGAGATTCTTGTCGCCGCGCTTGCTGATACCCAACAGCGTGGGTGTGCCGCCCGTGCTGTACTGGCGAGGCGCCAAGCCCGCCGAGGCGGCGAACTGGCGTGCCGAGCCGACTTGCCGCGCATCGCCCGGTTCTGTCATCAGCACGCTCGCCGTGATCGGCCCGATGCCGGGGAGTTCCGGGAGCCGCTGGCCGCGCTCAGCCTCGCGCAGCCGCTGGCGCGAGCACTTCTTGCGAAACACCACTCTGCCGGTCGCGTCCTGCCCGTGCAAATGAAAGCCATGCTTGCCCAGATCAATGCCAATTAGCGTGACGGTGTTCATGAGAGGGCTCCCAGAAAGACCGATCCCCACTCAGCGTACCGCTTCGTGGGGATCGGGCTGACCGTCTCATTAGCGCCCCTGGCGGGGCGCTGACGGCCGGACAGGCCGCGACGGCTCAACGATGCTTGAAGTCGGGCTTGCGTTTCTCGGTGAAGGCGGCCATGCCCTCCTTCTGGTCTTCGGTGGCGAACAGCGAATGGAAGACCCGGCGCTCGAACAGCAGCCCTTCGTTGAGCGGGCTTTCATAGGCGCGGTTCACGCATTCCTTGGCCATCATGACCGAAGGCAGCGACATCGACGCAATCACGGCGGCCGCCTCCAGGGCTTCGTCCAGGAGCTTGTCGGCCGCCACCACGCGCGACACCAGGCCGGCGCGCTCGGCTTCTTCGGCGCCCATCATGCGCGCCGTCAGCACCAGGTCCATGGCCTTGGCCTTGCCCACCGCGCGCGGCAGCCGCTGCGTGCCGCCCGCGCCGGGAATCACGCCCAGCTTGATCTCGGGCTGGCCGAACTTGGCGGTGTCGGCGGCGATGACGATGTCGCACATCATGGCCAGCTCGCAGCCGCCGCCCAGCGCATATCCCGCCACCGCGGCGATGACGGGCTTGCGGATGCGCTTGAGCGTTTCCCAATTGCGGGTGATGTACTCGCTGCCGTAGACGTCCATGTACGACCAGTCTTTCATGGCGCCGATGTCCGCGCCGGCGGCGAAGGCCTTTTCGCTGCCCGTGATGACGATCGCGCCGATGTCCGCATTGGCCTCGAAGGCCAGCAGCGCCGCGCCCAGCTCGTCCATCAGCCGGTCATTCAGCGCGTTGAGGGCCTTGGGACGGTTAAGCGTCAGCAGGCCGACGCGCCCGCGGGTTTCGACCAGCACAAACGACTCGCTCATTGATGTCTCCAGCAATATGAAAGTTAAGATATGAACATGGAAAAAACTCCCCTACTTTACTGCCTCTGGCCGCACGATCCGGCAGGACATCGCTACCGGATTACCCTGACCGTGCCCTCCCCCTCGCCCGAGGGGCAGCGGCTGTCCATGCCGGCCTGGATTCCCGGCAGCTATCTCATCCGCGACTTCTCCCGACAGGTCGAATCGCTCGCCGCCCACGCGGGCGGGCGGCGCGTGCCGGTGCGGAAGTTGGACAACCACACCTGGCAGGCCGCTGCCTGCGACGGCCCGCTGCGGGTCGAGTACACGGTGTACGCCTGGGATCTTTCGGTGCGCGGCGCCCACCTTGACGAAACCCACGGGTTTTTCAACGGCACCAGCGTGTTCCTGCAGGTGCACGGCCAGGAACACCTGCCCTGCCTGCTCGATCTGCAGCCGCCGCGCGGCATCGCGGGCTGGAAAGTCCACACCAGCCTGCCCGAGGCGCGCGGCCATGCCGGCGCGGCGCGGCGGCATGGTTTCGGCCTGTACCGCGCGCCCGACTACGACGCGCTCATCGACCATCCGGTCGAAATGGGCACGCCGCAGGTGGCCCGCTTCACGGCGCACGACGAACTGGTTTTCACCGGCGTGGCGCCCAATCTCGATCTCGCGCGCATCGCGCAGGACGTGCGCCGCATCTGCGAAACGCAGATCGCGTTCTTCGAGCCGCGCAGCCGGCGCGCCCCGTTCCTGGACAGCGCCGACCGCTACGTCTTCATGACCATGGTCACCGGCGACGGCTACGGCGGCCTCGAGCACCGGGCCAGCACCGCCCTCATGACCTCGCGCAAGGACCTGCCCGTACTGGGCCAGAAGGGACAGGGCGAAGGCTACCGGGGCTTCCTGGGGCTGGTCAGCCACGAGTACTTCCATACCTGGAACGTCAAGCGCATCAAGCCGGCCGCCTTCGTGCCCTATGACCTGTCGCGGCCGGACCTGACCCGCCTGCTGTGGGTGTTCGAAGGCTTCACGTCGTACTACGACGACCTGCTGCTGCTGCGCTCGGGCGCCATTACGCGGGCCGACTACCTGCGGATGCTGGGCAAGACCATCACCAGCGTGGCGCGCACGCCGGGTCGCGCCAAGCAGTCGGTGGCCGAAAGCTCGTTCGATGCCTGGACCCGCTACTACAAGCAGGACGAGAACTCGCCCAATGCCCTGGTGAGCTATTACACCAAGGGCGCGCTGGTGGCCCTGGGACTGGACCTGCTGATACGCCGCGACACCGCCGGCGCGCGCTCGCTGGACGACGTGATGCGCCTGCTTTGGCAACGCTACGGCCGCGGCTTCTACGCGCCGGGCGCGAAGCAGCAGGGGCTGCCCGAAGATGGGCTGCCCGGCCTGGTCGAAGAGGCCACGGGCGTGGACGCGCGCCGCTACATCGCCCGCCACGCCTACGGCACCGCGGACGTGCCGCTGGCCGAACTGCTGGCGCCGCAGGGCGTATCGCTGCAATGGAAGCCCGCCTCCAACCTGCCCTCGCTGGACGCGCGCACGCGCAAACAGGGCGACTCGCTCGTGCTGGCCACCGTGTTCGAAGGCGGCGCGGCGCATCGGGGCGGCCTGTCGGCCGGCGACGTGCTGGTGGCCATCGACGGGCTGCGCGTGGATGCGCCGGCGGGCCTGGAATTGCTGCTGGCGCAGTACCGGCCCGGCGACCGGGTGCGGGTGCACGTATTCCGCCGCGACGAGTTGCGCGCATTCGACGTCAGGCTGTCGGCGCCCGAGCCCCTGGACTGCGTACTGTCCGACGCCGCGCAAGACCAGTGAGCCCGGCGCGGCGCGGGCGGCGCGCTACGCCTGCCCGCCGCCCGCGCCGAAAGCGCGGGTGAAGAAATCCCGCGCGCCGAAATTGCCCGACTTGAGGGCGATGGAGATGTCGGCCCCCGCCGCCCGGGCAAGCCCGGCGCACCAGGGCACGCCGGGGTCGATCTGCTCGCCGATGGCCATTTGCTGCAGGTCCAGGGCCTGCACCACCGCTCCCGAGGTTTCGCCGCCGGCCACGATGAGCTGGCGCACGCCGCGCCGCACCAGGCCCAGCGCGATGCGCGCGATGGCGTCTTCGACCAGGCTGCCCGCGCGCTGCGCGCCCAGCTCCGCCTGGGCCGCCTGCACGGCCT
>NZ_LHSJ01000095.1:0-19900 GCF_001270295.1 Achromobacter sp. DMS1
GCGGCCAGTGGCGCGCGGGGAGCCGAGCTCGACCTGCACGGGCTGCGCGTCGAACAGGCGCGCCACGCCCTGCTCTCCTTCCTGGACGAATGCCTGGAACACGGCATCCGCTGCGTGCGCATCGTGCATGGCAAGGGCTACGGCTCGCAGGGCCTGGAGCCGGTGCTCAAGGACAAGGCGCGCACCTGGCTGGTGCAGAAAGCCGAGGTCATGGCGTTTTCGGAAGCGCCCGAGCGCGAAGGCGGCGCGGGCGCGCTGCTGGTCCTGATGCGCCAACCCGACGGAGTCCGCAAATGAAATGGCTGTACCTGGCCGTGGCCATCGTGGCCGAGATCATCGCCACCAGCGCGCTCAAGAGCTCGGACGGGTTCAGCCGGCTGATTCCCTCGGCAGTCACGGTCACGGGCTACGTGGTGTCGTTCTATTTTCTTTCGCTGACCCTGCGCGAGATTCCCGTGGGCATCGCCTATGCGATCTGGTCGGGCGTCGGCATCGTGCTCATCTCGCTGGTGGGCGCCGTGTTCTTCAAGCAGCACCTGGACGCGCCCGCGCTCGCGGGCATTGGCCTCATCATCGCCGGCGTGGCGGTGATGAACCTGTTCTCCAAGTCCGTTCCCCATTGATTGCCGGCCCCCGCCGGGCGCCCGCCCCGTCCAGCGCCCCGGTGGAACGCGCCCTCAGGCTTCTTCGCCGGAGGACCGGCCGTTGTTGCGCCCGGGGCTGCGCAAATATTCCACCAGGGCGCGCGTGGCGCGGTCGGGCGCGGGCGTCAGCAGCGACACCACGATAATGGCCAGGAAGGCGACCGGGGCGCCGAACACGCCGGCCGCAATGGGCTGTATGCCCCACCACAACTGCACCGGCTCGGTGCGCGGAATGCCCATCACCCACTCGCGCAGCCAGGGCTGGGTGTGGGTCATGTAGGCAAAGGTGGTCAGGAGCCCGGCCGCCATGCCCAGCGTGGCGCCCCACTTGTTCGCGCGCCGCCAGAATACGCCCATCACCAGCGCCGGAAAGAACGACGAGGCCGCGAACGAGAACGCCGCGGACACCATGAACAGAATGTCGGCGGGCTTGCGCGCGGCCACCCAGGCCGCGCCGAAGGCCACGACCAGCAGCAGTATCTTGGACACCATCACGCGGCGCGCCGCCGACATGCGCGGCGACACTACGCGGTACCACATGTCGTGCGACAGGGAGTTGGAGAGCGTCAGCAGCAGTCCGTCGGCGGTAGACAGCGCGGCGGCCAGGCCGCCCGCCGCCACCAGCCCCGAAATCACATAAGGCAGGCCGCCGATCTCGGGCATGGCGAGCACCACCACGTCGGCGCCCATGCTGATCTCGCCCAACTGCACGATGCCGTCTCGGTTCACGTCCAGCACTTCCAGCAGGTTGCTGTCGACCGCGCTCCAGGCGTGCACCCAGTTGGGCAGGCTGAGAAAGCTGCTGCCCACCACCTGCGTGTACACCTCGTATTTCACCAGCAGCGCCAGGGCCGGCGCCATGAAATACAGCAGCAGGATGAACAGCAGCGACCAGGCCACCGAGCGCCGCGCCTCCACCACCGACGCCGTGGTGTAGGAGCGCATGAGGATATGCGGCATGCCGGCGGTGCCCAGCATCAGGCACAGCACCAGCGCCAGGAAATTGGCGCGCATGTGGCTGCGCTCCTGCGGGTCCTTGGACGGAAACGGCTCGGCATGCGGCACCGGCGGCGCGGCGCGCGCCTCGAACACCGCCTTGGCCTGCGACCAGGCCGCGCGGGCGTCCTCGACGCTCGCCGGGTAGGCTGCCAGCTCCCGCTCCACCGAGCGGATCTCGACCATGGGCGCGTCCGTGGCGTTCAGCTGCGCGAGCCGGCTGCGCAGCTTGTCGCGCTCCAGCGTCCAGGATTCGGGCAGCGCCTGCACCCGCTGCGCCATTTCGTCGCGCGTTCCTGCCACAGGCGGCGCACCTCGACTTCGCCCGGATCGTTCTGCAGATAGGCTTCCTTCTCGGCCACCTGCTGCAGCACCGCGCCGCCCGAAATCTGGGGCAAGGGGATGTGCGTGTGCTTGACCGACAGCCAGATCACCGGCACCAGGTAGGCGATGACCAGGATGATGTACTGGCCCACCTGCGTCCAGGTGACCGCGCGCATGCCGCCCAGGAAGGAACAGACCAGCATTCCTCCCAGCGCCACGAAAATGCCCAGCTCGAACGAGATGCCGGTCATGCGGGTGGTGATGATGCCCACGCCGTAGATCTGCGCCACCAGGTAGGTAAATGAGCACAGTACGGCGCAGAACACCCCCGCCAGCCGCGGCAGGTTGCCGCCGTAGCGCGCGCCCATGAAATCGGGAATCGTGTACTGGCCGAAACGGCGCAGGTAGGGCGCCAGCAGCGTGGCCACCAGCACGTAGCCGCCCGTCCAGCCCATGATGTAGGCCAGGCCGCCATACCCGGTCAGGTAGAGCGTGCCGGCCACGCCGATGAAAGACGCCACGGACATCCAGTCGGCCGCGGTTGCCATGCCGTTGTAGACGGCCGGCACGCGGCGGCCGGCCACGTAGTATTCCACCTGGTCCGAGGTGCGGCACACGATGCCGATGCCCGCGTACAGGCAGACCGTGACCAGCAGGAACACGTAGCCGATCCACTGCCGCGGCATGCCCAGCACCTCGGCCAGGGCCATCAGCAGGATCATGAGCAGAAAGCCTGCCGTGTAGAGCACGTACACGCGCCGCAGGCGGATGCGCAATTCCTCGGGACTGCCGCCGCCGAAAGGCATCAGCGGGTCCCCCCGGGGGCGTCCTCGTCGCCGTCCTTGCGGTTCATGACGCGCGCATAGACGACGACAATGACAAGATAGGCCAGCGGCGCGCCGTAGGCTGCCATCCAGAAGGCGAAAGGCCAGCCGATGAAATCGAACGACAGGTCGCGCGCGAAATATGAGGGCAGGAAAGTCAGCGCCGCCCAGACGAGCAGCGACACGAGGATCAGCCGCAGGTTGCGGCGCCAGTAGGAAGGCGGGGCGGAGTCAGGGGAAAGACGGGTTTCCGGCATTGTCAGGGTCTGTGCCACACCACTGATTATCGCGAAACGCGCCGCCTGAAAGCACCTGAAGCTGAATTGCCGGGCTTTTATGCGACAACGGCCGGCACTACCTGGTGCCAGCCGTTGTGCGTTTTGCTTTTTTTGAGTACTGCTTACTTTTTTATATACCGGTGCCGCCGGTTGTTTGCCCATGCAGGGCGTTGTCTCCTCACCTGCATGGGAAGAGATTCTGCACCAGTTACGGGATTGCCACACTAGGGGAATGCCCTAATTCGGCGCATTCATTTACTTATTCAATGCACCAAATCGGTGCATTGAATCACGAAAATCCCAGCTTCTGGGATTTTTTGCCTCGACAACTGATTCTGCCTCAATTTTCGCGCGCCCGGCGCCGGGCGCGCCCGCCCTGGATCGGACCGGGGTTCCGGCTACGTATTGCCCGGAATGGTGCACGGCGATTTTTACGCCGCCTTTACACCCCGCCGCGAAAGCTATACCCCGTTTTTACCCCCCGCTCCCTAATCTGCCGGTGTCCTGGCGGGCCGCCCGCCGCATGCATGGGAGCCTGGCTCCCGGGAGGAAGAAATGGATGCCGTCTATCTCGCGCTCTTCGCGCTCATGGCGGGGCTGACCTGGGCCCTGCTCCACTTCTGCGCCGCCCTGGCCCGGGGAGGCGCGTCATGACCTGGCTTTACTGGCTGAGCGGCGCAACGGCGGCGCTGCTCTTCGCATACCTGCTGGCCGCCTTGTTCAAACCGGAGAAGTTCTGATGGATGCCGATTTCCTGGGATTGCTGGCGCTGTACCTTGCCGTGCTGCTCGCGCTCGCCCCGCTGCTGGGGCGCTATATCCGCCTGGCCGTCGAAAACGGCCAGTGGCGCTGGACGGCCTGGGGCCGCCCCCTGGAGCGGGCCATTTACCGGCTGGGCGGCGTCGACCCCGCCGCGGACATGGGCTGGAAACGCTATGCCCTGTCGGTGCTCGCGTTCAACGTACTGGGCGTGCTGGCGGTGTACGCCTTGCAGCGCGCGCAGGGCGCCCTGCCGCTGAACCCCGCCGGCCTGGGCCCGGTGGCTCCCGATTCCGCGCTCAACACCGCGATCAGCTTCGTCGCCAATACCAATTGGCAGGGATACGCCGGCGAAAGCACCATGAGCTACCTCACCCAGATGCTGGCGCTCACGGTGCAGAACTTCGTTTCGGCGGCGACCGGCATCGCCGTGCTGTTCGCCCTGGTGCGCGGGCTGGCGCGGCACAGCGCGGCGGGAATCGGCAACTTCTGGGCCGACCTGGTGCGCAGCACGCTATACGTGCTGCTGCCCCTGTCGCTGGCGCTGGCCCTGGCGCTGGTGAGCCAGGGCGTGATCCAGAACACCAGCCCCTATCTCGAAGTGCCCCTGGTGGAAGCGGCGCACTATGAACAGCCGCGCATGGATGCGCAGGGCCGGCCCGTGCTCGACGCGCAGGGCCAGCCCCTGACCGAACCGGCGCTCGCCCGCACCCAGACCCTGGCCATGGGCCCCGTAGCCTCGCAGGAGGCCATCAAGCTGCTGGGCACCAACGGAGGCGGGTTCTTCAATGCCAATTCCGCGCACCCCTACGAAAACCCCACGCCGCTGGCCAATTTCCTGCAAATGCTGGCGATCCTGCTGATCCCGGCGGCGCTGTGCTTCACGTTCGGCGAAATGGTGGGCAACCGGCGCCAGGGGGCGGTCATTCTCGCCGCCATGACCCTGATGTTCGCCGCCTTCGCCCTGTGCACCCACTACTACGAGCGGCAGCCCAACCCCATGGCGGCGCAGGCCGGCGCGCAGACCCTGCCCGGCGTCGGCAACATGGAAGGCAAGGAAACGCGGTTCGGCGCAGGGGCCACCGCCCTCTACGCCACCGTGACTACCGCCGCTTCCTGCGGCGCGGTCAACGGCATGCACGACTCCCTCAACCCGATGGGCGGCCTGCCTCCCATGCTGTTGATGCAGCTGGGCGAAGTGGTGTTCGGCGGCGTGGGGTCGGGCTTGTACGGCATGCTGGCCTTCGCGCTGCTGGCGGTGTTCATCGCCGGCCTGATGATCGGCCGCACGCCCGAGTACCTGGGCAAGAAGATCGAGGCCTACGACATGAAGATGGTTTCGATCGTCATTCTGGCCACCCCGATGCTGGTGCTGGGCGGCACGGCCCTGGCCGTCACGCTGCCGGCCGGCCTGGCCGGTGTGCTCAACCCCGGCATACACGGCTACTCCGAGATCCTGTATGCGCTGTCCTCCGCGGCCAACAACAACGGCAGCGCCTTCGCGGGGCTGTCGGCCAACACGCCTTTCTACAACGTGCTGCTGGGCATCGCGATGTGGTTCGGCCGCTTCGCCGTCATCGTCGCCGTGCTGGCCCTGGCCGGCTCCATGGCGGCCAAGCGCCGCCTGCCCGCCGGCCCCGGCAGCATGCCGACGACCGGCCCGCTTTTCGTGACGCTGCTCATCGGCGCCGTGCTGATGGTGGGCGCGCTCACTTATGTGCCCGCGCTCGCCCTCGGTCCGGTCGCGGAGCAGCTGCAACCCTGATATGCAGAGGAATCCCCCCGACATGGCCCAGATCGAAACTTCCGCCGCCGGCGCCGCACGCCCCTTCGGGCTGTGGTCGCGCAGCCTGGCCGGCCCCGCCCTGCGCGACAGCCTGCGCAAGCTGTCGCCCGCGGCCCAACTGAAAAACCCCGTCATGTTCGTCGTGTACGCGGGCAGCATCCTGACCACGATACTGTGGCTGGCAGCCCTGGCCGGCCAGGCCGAAGCCCCGCCCGGCTTCATCCTGGCCATCGCCGTCTGGCTCTGGTTCACGGTGCTGTTCGCCAATTTCGCCGAAGCCCTGGCGGAAGGCCGGGGCAAGCAGCAGGTGTGCTGCGGCGCTGCGCACCACGCTGGACNGTCGTCCTCGGGCGCGGCGGCGGCCTTGCGCGCGGCCTGCGCCTTGCGTTCGTGTTCGGCGCGTTCCTGGGCGGCCTGCAGTTCCTTCTTCAGCCGCTTCAGGTCGGCCAGGCCGGCTTTGCTGCCTTTCACTGCCCTTCGTTCTCCAGCCAGCGCTGCGCGTCCAGCGCGGCCATGCAGCCCGTGCCGGCGCTGGTGATGGCCTGGCGGTAGACGTGGTCCTGCACGTCGCCGGCGGCGAACACCCCGGGCACGGAGGTCATGGTGGCCATGCCCGACAGGCCGCTGCGGGTGACGATGTAGCCGTCTTTCATTTCGAGCTGGCCTTCGAAGATGCCGGTATTGGGCTGGTGGCCGATGGCGATGAAGGCGCCCGTGGCCTTCAGGTCTTCGGTGGCGCCGGTGTCCACGTGGCGGATGCGCACGCCGGTGACGCCGGAGTCGTCGCCCAGCACTTCTTCCAGGGTATGGAAAAGCTTGAGCTCCATATTGCCCTTTTCGACCTTCTCCATCATCTTGTCCACCAGGATGGGCTCGGCGCGGAACTTGTCGCGGCGGTGGATGAGCGTGACCTTGCGGCAGATGTTGGACAGGTACAGCGCCTCTTCGACGGCGGTGTTGCCGCCGCCCACCACCACCACGTCCTGGTTGCGGTAGAAAAAGCCGTCGCAGGTGGCGCAGCCCGAGACGCCGCGTCCCATGAAGGCTTCCTCGGAGGGCAGGCCCAGGTACTTGGCCGAGGCGCCGGTGGCCACGATGAGCGCGTCGCAGGTGTAGACGTTGCCCGTGTCGCCCGTGAGCGTGAACGGGCGGCGGGAGAGGTCCACCTTGGCGATGTGGTCGAACACCAGCTCGGTTTCGAAGCGCTCCGCATGCTGCTGGAAGCGCTGCATGAGCTCGGGGCCCTGCACGCCGGCCGCGTCGGCGGGCCAGTTGTCGACCTCGGTGGTGGTCATGAGCTGGCCGCCCTGCGCGAGGCCCGTGATGAGAACGGGCTTGAGATTGGCGCGCGCGGCGTAGACGGCGGCGGTGTAGCCGGCGGGGCCGGAACCAAGTATCAAAACTTTAGCGTGCTTGGGCGTGGACATGGGCGGGTATCTTTAGGGTAACGCCCAATTATAATGAGCCGCATGCCGCGTATCTCCAATGCTACCCCGCGCGCCTCGCGCAATACCCGCAATGGGCCGTCGCCGCTCCAGACGCGAATTTCTTCGCTGCTGCGCGAGGCCCGCTGGATCCTCTTCGCCGCGCTGGCCGCCTGGCTCACCCTGGTGCTCGCCACCTGGAATCCGGCCGATCCGGGCTGGTCGCACTCCGTGTCCGCGGGCGCCATCCACAACCGGGGCGGGATGCTGGGCGCCTACCTGGCCGACATCCTGCTCTATCTGTTCGGTTTTTCCGCCTGGTGGTGGGTCGTGCTGCTGCTGCACCGGGTGCGCGCCGGCTACCGCCGCCTGGCCAGCCACCTGCGCGTTACCAATAGTAAACAACCCGAGCCGCTGCCCCGCGTGCACTGGGAGGAGGGCATAGGCTTCTTCCTGCTGCTGGTGGGATCGCTGGGCATGGAGGCGCTGCGGCTTGCGAGCCATGGCACGCATCTGCCGGGCGCTTCCGAAACGGCCAGCGGCGCGGGCGGCGTCATCGGCCACACCCTGGCCGACCTGGTGAGCCGCAGCATCGGCTTCACAGGCAGCACGCTGGCCTTCCTGGTCATGGTCGCCATCGGCCTGAGCCTCTTCTTCTCCTTCTCCTGGCTCGCGCTGGCCGAGCGCGTGGGCGCCTGGCTCGAAGGTCTGGTGCGCCGCGTGCGCGATTCCTACACCGCCCGCCAGGACCGCAAGGCGGGCCAGGTGGCCAAGGCCGTGCGCACCGAGCAGGTGGAGGCCAAGCAGGAAAAACTGGTGCACGAGCAGCCGGTGCGCATCGAGCCCGCCATCACGGTGGTGCCCAAGTCCGAGCGCGTCGAGAAAGAAAAGCAGCAAAGCCTGTTCTTCGCCCCCGCGGGCGGCGAAGGCGACCTGCCGGCCATCAGCCTGCTCGATCCCCCCGTGGCCAACCAGGAAACCGTGTCGGCCGAAACCATCGAGTTCACCTCGCGCCTCATCGAGAAGAAGCTCGCCGACTTCGGCGTGTCCGTCACGGTCGTGGCGGCGCAGGCCGGGCCCGTCATCACGCGCTACGAAATCGAGCCCGCCACGGGCGTGAAGGGCAGCCAGATCGTCAACCTGGCCAAGGACCTCGCCCGCGCGCTCAGCCTGGTGAGCATCCGCGTGGTGGAAACCATTCCCGGCAAGAACCTGATGGGCCTGGAGCTGCCCAACCCGCGCCGCCAGATGGTGAAGCTCTCGGAGATCATCGGCTCGCAGACCTACCACGCCAGCCAGTCGGTGCTGACCATGGCGCTGGGCAAGGACATCGCGGGCAATCCCGTGGTGGCCGACCTGGCCAAGATGCCGCACCTGCTGGTGGCCGGCACCACGGGCTCGGGCAAATCGGTGGGGATCAACGCCATGATCCTCTCGCTGCTGTACAAGGCCGACGCCTCGCATACGCGCCTCATCCTCATCGACCCCAAGATGCTGGAAATGAGTGTGTACGAAGGCATACCGCACCTGCTCGCGCCGGTCGTCACCGACATGCGCCAGGCCGCCAACGCCCTGAACTGGTGCGTGGGCGAAATGGAAAAACGCTACCGCCTCATGAGCAAGATGGGCGTGCGCAACCTGGCGGGCTACAACGCCAAGATCCGCGACGCCATCAAGCGCGAGGAGCCGATTCCCAACCCCTTCTCGCTCACGCCGGACCAGCCCGAGCCGCTCGCGCCGCTGCCCACCATCGTGGTGGTCATCGACGAGCTGGCCGACCTGATGATGGTGGTGGGCAAGAAGATCGAGGAACTCATCGCCCGCCTGGCGCAAAAAGCGCGCGCGGCGGGCATCCACTTGGTGCTCGCCACCCAGCGGCCCAGCGTGGACGTGATTACCGGCCTCATCAAGGCCAATATCCCCACCCGTATCGCGTTCCAGGTGTCGTCCAAGATCGATTCGCGCACCATCCTCGACCAGATGGGCGCCGAGACCCTGCTGGGGCAGGGCGACATGCTGTACATGCCGCCGGGCACCGGGCTGCCGGTGCGCGTGCACGGCGCTTTCGTGCATGACGACGAAGTGCACCGCGTGGTGGAAAACCTGAAGGCCCAGGGCGAGCCCAACTACGTCGAGGGCCTGCTGGAAGGCGGACTGGACGGCGACGGCGCCGACGGCGCCAGCAGCGTCACCGGCATCGGCGGCGACGCCGAGTCCGACCCCATGTACGACCAGGCCTGCGAAGTGGTGCTCAAGCACCGCCGCGCGTCCATCTCCCTCGTGCAGCGGCACTTGCGCATTGGTTACAACCGAGCGGCCCGGTTACTGGAGCAGATGGAGCAATCGGGTATGGTGTCGGCGATGCAATCCAATGGCAACCGGGAAATCCTGGTGCCTGCCGCCCGAGAGGAAGCATGATGCCTACCCTACGTGGCATGGCCGCCGCCGCGGCCCTCTGCCTGTCCCCCGCGCTGGCGCTCGCCGCCAGCGCCCAGGAACAACTGCGCGCCTTCGTCGGCACCGTGAGCGCCGCCACCGGCTCTTTTTCGCAGGTCACCATCGGCAATCAGCAGAGCCGTCCGCAGCCCACGCAGACGGGCACGTTTTCGTTCCAGCGTCCCGGCAAGTTCAAGTGGGCCGTGCAGCGGCCCTACGAGCAGCTCATCGTGTCCAACGGCCGCCAGGTCTACCAATACGACCCCGACCTGGCGCAGGTCACGGAGCGCAACGTGGACGCGGCCATCGGCACCTCGCCGGCCGCCATCCTGTTCGGCTCCGGCTCGCTGGAGCAGTCTTTCGAGGTGTCCGCCCTGCCTTCCCGGGACGGCGTGGACTGGCTGCGCGCCAAGCCCCGCAATGCCGACGCCGGCTTCTCCCGCGTCGACATCGGCATGAAAGACAACCTGCCCGTGCGCGTCGAACTGCTCGACTCCTTCGGCCAGACCACCCGTGTGGACCTGTCCGGCATCACGCCCAACCCCCAGCTCCCCGCCAGCGAATTCCAGTTCGCGCCCCCCAAGGGCGTGGACGTGGTGAAGATGTAGGCCGACAGGGAATCCGCGGCGCCCCGGCAGCCTCCGAAGCGAGCCCGTTCTTGCCAGCGCCGCCCCCTTGAGGGCGCGCGCGTCAGCGGGTAGGGGGTCTTCATGCAATCAATTTCCACCTTCGCATCCCCCCTCTCCCACGGGGCGGAACTTTACCCTTCGGCGCCAGACGCCCTCCCCAAACCAGGGCGCCGCGGATCCGGCTTGGCCGGTCCGCCAGCGCCGCCCCCTTGAGGGGGCCCGCGTCAGCGGGTAGGGGGTGGGTTCTTCATACAATCAATTTCCACCTTCGCATCCCCCCTCTCCCCAAGCCAGGGCGCCGCGGATCCGGCCTGGCCGGTCCGCCAGCGCCGCCCTCTTGAGGGCGCGCGCGTCAGCGGGTAGGGGGGTCTTCATACAATCAATTTCCACCTTCGCATCCCCCCTCTCCCCAAGCCAGGGCGCCGCGGATCCGGCTTGGCCGGTCCGCCAGCGCCGCCCCCTTGAGGGGGCCCGCGTCAGCGGGTAGGGGGTGGGCCTTTATACGCCACGCAATCGATCTCCACCTTCGCGTCCACCATCAGCGGCGACTGCACGCAGGCGCGCGCCGGCGCGTACTCGCCGAAATACTCGCGGAACACCTTGTTGAAAGCCGGGAAGTCGCGCGCGTCGTCCAGCCATACGCCGCAGCGCACCACGTGCTCGGGTCCGTAGCCCGCTTCTTTCAGGATCGCCAGCAGTTGCTGGATGGCCTTGTGCGATTGCGTGACGATGCCGCCCTCGACGACTTCGCCGTTTTCCATGGGCACCTGGCCAGACACATGGAGCCAGCCGTCGGCGGCCACGGCGCGCGCGAACGGCATATGCGAGCCGCCCTGGCCGGCGCCGCCGGTCGCGCCGTAGCGCGTGATGCCGTATTGATCGGGGGTGGGAGCCTGGTTCATGCTTTTCTCCTCGTGGCAGGTCTGTTTCAGCGGAAATCCGCGCGCAGGTCGCCCTGGCGGGGAAGCCAGCGTCCGGCGCGCAGGCCGGTGGGCTGGCCGTGGTCGTAGGACAGCACGCCGTTGACCCACACGGCCTCGATACCGTCCGCGGCCCGGACCGGGTCGGCGAAGGTGGCGCGGTCGGTCACGCCCGCGGGGTCGAACAGCACGAGATCGGCGTGATAGCCCTCGCGCACCAGGCCGCGCCCGGCCAGGCCATAGCGCCGCGCCGACAGGCCGGTCATCTTGTGCACGGCCTCGGCCAGCGGGAACAGCCCCACGTCGCGGCTGTAGTGTCCGAGCACGCGCGGAAACGCGCCCCACAGGCGCGGGTGGGGCATGGGGTCGTTGGGCAGGCCGTCGGACCCCACCATGGTGAGCGGGTGCGACAGTACGCGGCGCACGTCGTCTTCGCGCATGTTGTGGTACACCGCGCCGGCCGGCTGCAGGCGCGAGGCGGCCTCCGTCAGGCTCACGTTCCAGTCGCGCGCAATCGCGGCCAGCGTGCGGCGCGCCTGTTCCGGGTGCGGGGCGGACCAGGTGATGAAGATATCGAATTCGTCCGTGACCTGCTTCAGGTCCAGGGTGGACGAGCTGGCCGAATACGGATAGCAGTCGCAGCCCACCCGCTGCATGCGGCCGGCGTTCTCCAGCGCGAACAGCACCTCCTTCGTGCGGCCCCAGTTGCCCGCGCCCGCGCATTTCAGGTGCGACACCACCACTGGCACGCGCGCATGCAAGCCCACGTTGAAGGCTTCCTGCATGGCTTCGAGGATGGCCGCGAATTCCGAGCGCAGATGCGTGGCGTACAGCGCGCCGAATTCGTCCAGCGCCTCGGCCAGCAGCTTGACCTCGGCGGTGTCCGCCTCGAAGGCGGACGCATAGGCCAGGCCCGTGCTCAAACCGATGGCGCCATGCGCCAGCGCGTCGCGGAGTTGTTCCCGCATCGCCAGTGCCTCCCGGCGCGTGGCGGGGCGGTCGAGCCGGTCCATGTGGTTGTTGCGCAGCGCGGTGTGGCCCACCAGCGCCGCCACGTTCACGGCGGGCCGGGCTTGCTCGATGGCGCGCGTGTAGTCGGCGAAGGCGGGGTAGCGGAAATCGTCCGGGCCGCCCAGCAGGTTCATCGGGTCGGGCGGATCGCCGCGCAGCGTCACGGGAGAGGCGCTGATGCCGCAGTTGCCCACGATCACGGTGGTCACGCCTTGCGAAAGCTTGGGCAGCATGCCGGGGGTGCGGATGACGTTGGTGTCGTCATGGGTGTGCACGTCGATGAAGCCGGGCGCGAGCGCCAGGCCCCGGCCGTCGATGCGCCGCGCCGCCGGCCGGCCGCCGAGCGCACCGATGGCGGCAATGCGGTCGCCGGCCAGCGCCACGTCGGCGACGGTTTCGGGGCCGCCGGAGCCGTCCAGCACGCGGACCTGGGCGATCAGGGTGTCGTACATCGGGAGCGTCCGTTGCGCGTTGTCGTTCAGTCGCCCAGGGGCAGCCGGTTGGGGCCGCCGCGGTACTCGTCCAGCGCCAGCTTGATGCGGCGCAGGCGTTCGCGGTTGCCGTCCTGGTCGAGCATGGCCAGTTCCGTGGCCAGCAGGTCGATGGCCAGCATCATGGCGTAGCGCGACGCCGAGGGCTTGTAGATGAAGTCGGTTTCGGCCGTGCGTATCGGCACCACGACGTCGGCCATGTCCGCCAGCGGCGAGGCGGGATCGGTGAGCGCCACGATGCGGGCCCGGTACTGCTTCACGATGCGGGCGCCGCCCAGGATTTCAGGGGTGAGGCCCGAGGCGGAAAGCGCCAGCACGGTGTCGCGTTCGTCCAGCGTGGCCGCCACCATGCGCAGCAGCACCGCGTCGGTATAGGCGGCCACCGGATAGCCCAGGCGCACCAGCCGCGACTGGATCTCATGGGCCAGCACCGCCGAGGCGCCGCCCATGCCGAAGACGTAGGTCATGCGGGCCTCGCGCACCAGCGCGGTGGCGCGTTCGATCAGCGGCTCGGTGAACTCGGGCAGATGCGCGCGCAGCGTGCTCTCGATGTCGGCATAGATGCGCGCGTAGAAGGTGCTTTCCTCGGCGGGCGCGGAGGCGTCCAGGAAGCGGCTGCCCACCGCGCTGGCCTGCGCCAGCTTCATCTTCAGGTCGCGCGTGTCTTCGCAGCCCACGGTGCGCGCGAAGCGCGAAATGGTGGCGATGCTGACGCCCGCCTTGGACGCAAGCTGGTCCACCGTGGCGCTCGCGCTCCAGATGATGTCGTCCAGGATGGCGTCGGCCACCTTGCGCTCGGTGACGCTGAGCGCGTCGCGGCGGCTGCGTATCTGGAAAACGATATCGCGGATCATGTTCATGCGATGGTCCTGTTGAGAGGCTCGGCCTGGAGGGCGTCCAGGCGCAGACAGGCGGCCTGGTGGCCGGGGCCCGCTTCGGCCGGCGGCGGCACGGTTCGCGCGCAGGCGTCGACGGCATGCGGACAGCGCGTGCGGAACACGCAGCCCGATGGCGGGTCCACCGGGCTGGGAATATCGCCCTTGAGCAGGATACGCGAACGGGGCGCGCGCGGATCGGGCACGGGCGCGGCCGACAGCAGGGCCTGCGTGTAGGGGTGGCGGGGGTTGCCGTAGACCTCGCGCGTGGGGCCGCGCTCCATGACCCGGCCCAGGTACATCACCACGACTTCGTCGCACAGGTAGTCCACCACCGCCAGGTCGTGCGCCACGAACAGCATGGTCAGCCCGAGGTCGCGCTGCAGGTCCTGCAGCAGGTTCAGCACCTGCGCCTGCACGGAGACATCCAGCGCCGAAACCGGCTCGTCGGCCACGATGAAGGCCGGTTCCACCGCCAGCGCCCGCGCGATGCCGATGCGCTGGCGCTGGCCGCCGGAGAATTCATGCGGGTAGCGCCGCGCATGGCCGGCGTCCAGGCCCACGCGCTCCAGCAGCTCGGCGATGCGGGCCGCGCGCCGCTGTTGGGCAAGCTGGTGCGTGTCCAGCGCTTCGCCCAGGATCTCGGCCACGGTCATGCGCGGATTGAGGCTGGCATAAGGGTCCTGGAACACGATCTGCATGCGGCGGCGCCAGGGCAGCAGGGCTTTTTCGGTCAGGCGGGTGATGTCCACGCCGTCGAACTCGATGCGTCCGGCGGTGGGCGCGAAGAGGCGCAGCAGCGCGCGGCCGGTGGTGGTCTTGCCCGATCCGGACTCGCCCACCAGGCCGACGATGGTGTTGCGCGGCACGTCGAAGCTGACGCCGTCCACCGCGCGCACCACCGGGGCATGGCGCGCGGACGACGTGGGAAAATGCACCTTGAGGTCCTGGACGCGGACCAGCGGGGGGGCGGCGGAGGGCGCGTTCATGCGGCAGTCACCTTGATGCAGCGGGCGCGGTGGCCTGCGCGCACCGCCTCCAGTTCGGGCACGGCCCGCCGGCATTCGCCGGCGGCGATGGGGCAGCGCGGCGCGAACGCGCAGCCCGGCGGCAGCGACAGCACGCTGGGCACGTTGCCGGGAATGGCGCGCAGGCGCTCGCCCGAGGCACGCAGCGCCGCCGTGGGAATGCACGACAACAGGCCGCGCGTATAGGGGTGGGCAGGCCGTTCGAAAAGCGCGTACACGTCGGCGTCTTCCACCACCCGCCCGGCATACATGACCGCCACGCGGTGCGCGATCTCGGCCACCACGCCCAGGTTGTGCGTGATGAAGAGAATGCTCATGTTCAGCTCGGCCTGCAGGCGGCGCAGCAGGTCGAGGATCTGCGCCTGCACGGTGACATCCAGGGCGGTGGTGGGTTCGTCGGCGATGAGCACGGCCGGATTGCAGGCCAGCGCCAGGGCGATCATCACCCGCTGGCGCATGCCGCCCGACATCTGGTGCGGATACTCGCCGAGGCGGCGCGCCGCGGCTGGAATCTCCACCCGCTCCAGCATCTCGCGCGCCCGCGCCAGCGCCGCCGCGCGCGTGCCGCCTTCGTGCTGCAGCACGGTCTCGGCGATCTGGTCGCCCACGGTGTACAGCGGGTTCAGGCTGGTCATGGGTTCCTGGAAGATCATGGCGATCTCGGCTCCGCGGATGCGCCGCAGCGTTGCCGCCGGGGCCCGGGCCAGGTCGTGCTCGCGGCCCTGGCGGTCGCGGAACAGGATGCTGCCCGCCTCGATGCGGCCGGCCGGCCCGGGCAGCAGGCCCATGATGGACAGGCTGGTCACCGACTTGCCCGATCCCGATTCGCCCACGATGGCCAGCGTTTCGCCGCGGGCGAGGTCGAAGGTCACGCCGTCCACCGAGCGGGCGATGCCGTCGCGGCTGTGGAACCAGGTTTTCAGCCCCTGCACGGAAAGCACGATGTCGCGGATGCCTGCGCTCATGTCACAGCTCCTTGCGCAGGCGGGGGTCGAGCACGTCGCGCAGCCCGTCGCCCACCAGTTGCAGCGACAGCACCGACAGCACGATGGCCAGCCCGGGGAAAATCATGATCCAGTCCGCCGAGCCCATGTACTGCTGGCCGGCGTTGATCATCGTGCCCCAGGTGGGAATGTCGGGCGAGACGCCCACGCCCAGGAAGGACAGGCCCGCCTCGGCCAGGATGGCGTAGGCGAAGATGAACGTGCCCTGCACCAGGATGGGCGAGACCAGGTTGCGCAGCACGTGCACCGTCACGATGCGCCAGGTGGGCACGCCGAGCGCGCGCGCCGCTTCCACGAAAGGCAGTTCGCGGATCACCAGCGTGGAGGCGCGCACGATGCGGGCCAGCCGCGGGGTGTAGACGATGCCCAGCGCCACGATGACGTTGACGAGCGAGGGCCCCAGCGCCGCCACCAGGGAAATGGCCAGCAGTATGTCCGGGAAGGCCATCATGGCGTCGATCAGGCGCGATACGAATTTGTCGGCCGAGCGGAAGAAGCCCGCCACCAGTCCCAGCGCGATGCCCAGCGCGCTGGACAGCACCACCACCGAGAAGCCGACCAGCAGCGACAGGCGCCCGCCGTAGATCACCCGGCTGAACACGTCGCGCCCGAAATCGTCCGTGCCGAACCAGTGCGCGGCGCCGGGCGCCTTGAGCCGGTTCATGATGGAGAGCTTGAACGGATCGTAGGGGCTGATCCAGGGCGCCAGCAGCGCGGCGGCCACCAGCAGCGCCAGCACGATGAGGCTGGCCAGCACGGTCTTGCGCGAAACCAGCAGGCGCAGCGCCTGCCATTTCTCGGCGCCGGCCGGAGTCAGGGTCGCGGTTGTCATGTCAGTAGCGCACCCGGGGGTCGACCGCCAGATACAGCAGGTCGATGAACAGATTGATGAGCACGTAAATGGCGGCGATCACCAGCAGCGCGCCCTGGATCACGGGGTAGTCGCGCCGCAGCACGGCCGAAACCACGAGGTTGCCCACGCCGGGCAGCCCGAACACGGTTTCCGTGACCACCGCGCCGCTGATGAGCAGGGCGGTGGTCAGGCCCAGCACCGTCAGGATGGGAATCAGCGCATTGCGCACCGCGTGCCGGAGTATCACCTTGCTTTCGGGCAGACCCTTGGCGCGGGCGGTGCGCACGTAGTCGTCGCGCAACACGTCCAGCATGCTCGCGCGGATGAAGCGCGTGATGAGCGCCGAGTTCACCAGCCCCAGCACCACCGCCGGCAGCACCAGATGCGACAGCCGGGTGGCCAGCGACGCGTCGGGGCCGCCGTAGCCCGCCACCGGCAGCCAGCCCAGCCTGACCGAGAAAAGCTGCATCAGCAGCAAGCCCAGCCAGAAGCTGGGCACGCTGGAGGTGAACATGGAAAAACTCAGCACCGACTGGTCCAGGACCGTGCCCCGCCGCACCGCCGACAGAATGCCCACCGGCAGCGCGATGGCGCCGGCGATGGCAAGCGACATCAGCGTCAGGAGCAGCGTGGGTTCGGCCCGGTCCGCCAGGGCCGCCAGCACCGGCTTGTTCAGGAAAATGGACTGGCCCAGGTCGCCCTGCGCCAGCTTGCCCAGCCATTGCACGTACTGCGCGGCCAGCGGCTGGTCCAGCCCCAGGCGGGCGCGCAGCGCATCGATGTCCTGTTGGCTGGCCTGGGGCCCCAGCATCACGGCGGCGGGATCGCCGGGCGTGAGGCGGATGATGACGAACACGATGGTTGCCACGATGAACATCACGGCCACCAGTCCGACCAGGCGGTTCAAGAGATAGCGGAGCACGGGCGGTATCCTGCTTGCGGTTCGGCGGCGGGCTTCAGGGCCGGGCGGCGGCCTTCCAGGCGTTCCAGAAGTACGGCCAGGCCGAAGGGGTAAAGCCTTGCAGCGCGGGCGAGCGGGCGGCCAGCGCGTTGAAGTCGCCCACTTTCACGAAGGGCACCTCGTCGTACACGGCCTGCTGCACGTCGGCCCAGCGCTTGACGCGCTCTTCCTGCGTGCGGGCCTGGTTGAAGGCGTCCATGACCTGCGCGCGGCGCGGCGTGTCCCACCAGCCCGGGGCGTCCCTGGACGGGAAGTCGATGAGCGCCGGCTCGGGCAGGAATACGCTGTGGGTGATGAAGATGTCCCACACGGCCGGATTCTGCCGGCGCTGCGTGAGCGT
Organism: Achromobacter sp. DMS1; assembly: GCF_001270295.1. Classification (NCBI taxonomy): domain Bacteria; kingdom Pseudomonadati; phylum Pseudomonadota; class Betaproteobacteria; order Burkholderiales; family Alcaligenaceae; genus Achromobacter; species Achromobacter sp. DMS1. The sequence goes on from NZ_LHSJ01000095.1 coordinate 17,584, forward strand.
GGCCCAGTCCACGACCTGCATGTCCACGGTGAAGCCGGCCGCCTTGAGGTATTCGGCCGCCACCAGCGCCATCTTGTAGTGGAACTCGTATTGCTGGCTGGTCAGGATGCGGATCTTGCGGTCCTTGATGCCGGCCTCGTCCAGCAGCTTCTTCGCGCCCGCCGCATCGCCCTGGTTATAGACCTTGCCGCCCAGCGACGTAGCCCAGGGATAGCCCTCGGGGTAGAGGTCGCCGTTGAGCTTGTAGAAGTCCTTGTTGCCGAAGGCGGCGTACAGCATGTCTTCTTCGTTGAGCGCGAGCTGCACGGCGCGCCGCGCCGCCAGGTTGGACATGATGCCCGCCTTGGTGTTGAGCACCAGCCGCGGCCAGCCGAAGGGCTTGAGCAGCACGGCCTCGGACCGGCTGCCTTCGAGCTTGCCCATGGCTTCCACCGGCAGCGAGTCCACGTAGTCGAACTGGCCGGCCGCGGCGGCTTCCGCCCGCGTGTTGGCGTTGGCCACCGGCACGAAGCGGATCTCGTCCGCGTACTGCTTGCGCGCGCCGCCGTAGCCGTCGGGCTCGCCGGCCCGCTGCCTGTAGCCGTCGAAGCGCGTGAGCTGGATGTACTGGTCGGGCACGCGCGCCTTGAGCTGGTAGGGCCCCGTGCCCACGAACTCTTTCAGCACGGGCTCGATCTTCTCCTTGGGCAGGATGACCGCCGCGCTATTGGTCATGGCCAACAGCGCGGTAAGCGGCGCATAGGGCTGCTTGAGCGTGATGCGCACCGTGCGCGCATCCGGCGCGTCGATGCCCGCGATGACGCGGCTGGCCATCGTGCCGCGCGAGGCCGCTGCGGTCCAGCGCTCGAGCGAGGCCAGCACGTCCGAGGCGTCCATGTCGGAGCCGTCGTGGAACTTGATGCCTTGGCGCAGCGCGATGGTGTAGACCAGCCCGTCCGGGCTGATCTCGGGCAGCTTCTCCGCCAGCAGCGGCGTCAGGTTCCACTTGGCATCGAAGGTATAGAGGGTTTCGAAGACATGCTGCGTGAGGATGCTGACGAGGTCCGCCGTGCTGATCATGGGGTCCAGTGTCGGCGGCTCGCCGATGGTGGCGACCGTGATGGCGCCTCCCTTGACGGGCTGCGCGCTCAGGGCGGAAACCGACAGGGCGGCCAGGCCGACGGCGCCGGCCAGCAGCAGGCGCTTCAGCCCGCCGCGCCGGATGGTGCGCAAGTTCATGATGCTCTCTCCAGGCTATGGGTGGGGAACAGCGATGAGATACGTAACGCGGGTCAGAAATAGGTGGGCGCCACGCCCGTGACGCGGTAGTCGTCGTCCACCAGCAGCACCTGCCGCCATTTGTCCCGGTGCCTGGGTTGTAGACATAGCGTTCCGCATCGCGCCAGTCGCGCCGGCTTTCGATGCGGGTAGAGCCGCGCGCGCACCGTGGTGGCGCCGTTGGGCGTCCAGGTGGAGTCGAGCTGGGTCCATTGGTCGCGAAAGCGCATGAAGCTGTCGCTGACGTTGTAGTTCTCGTGGCGGACGGCGTCGCGCTGTTCTCCGTCGATGAGCGGCGTGCCGAAGTAGCGCATGGGGCGCTGGTAGCCATACGCGTAGCTGAGCGTAGTGGTCCATTGGGGCGAGGGATCCCAGCGCAGCGCGCCGGAAAAGGTGGCGTCGCCCGATTGTCCGAGATCCACCCAGCCGTCGGTGTAGTTGCCGCTGAGGTCCAGCCGGTAAGACAGGGTGTCGCTCAGTGCGCCGCCGCTGCCCAGCCCCAGCCGGGCAGTGTCCTGCGTGCCCACCGTAGCCTGGACCTCGTTCTCGATGGGGCCGCGCGTGGGCTTTTTGGGTATTACGTTGACCACGCCGCCGATCGCGCCGTCGCCGTAGATGACCGAGGCGGGGCCGCGCAGCACCTCGATGCTCTGCACCGACCAGGTGTCGAAGGGGAAGGTGACGCCCACGCCGCCGTACTGGCGCAGCCCGTCGTACAGGCGCATCACCGAGGTGCTGTCGGTGAAGCCGCGAGAGGACAGGGCGCTGTTGCCGTTGCCGGGGTGGGGCATGGCCGAAATGCCGGGCGCGCGCGTGATGGCGTCGAGCACGTTCGTGTCGCCGCGCGACTCGATCTGTTCGCGGGAAATAATGTCCACGCTGGCGGGGGTCTGCATGGGCGTGAGGCCCAGGTTGGAGCCGGTGGAGGCGGGCTGGTTCAGCGAGGACTCGGCGCCGGCGGACACGACGATGGGCTGGAGTTCGGCGGGGGATTGCTGCTGCGCATGGGCGGGCGCCGTGGCCAGCGCGAGCGGGAAGAGGGCAAAGCGGGCGAAGAGGG
>NZ_LHSJ01000096.1:0-13896 GCF_001270295.1 Achromobacter sp. DMS1
CGCGCGCGCGCCTGCGCCGGCGGCGCGGCCCTGATTCCGCCGGCGGGAGTCCCTGGCGCGAACACGGATTTAGGCGTTGCGGCGCGCCAGGCAAGGTTATGATCGGCGGCATGACTACGAACTATCCCACCATCGAACAAACCGTCGGCAACACGCCCCTGGTGCGCCTGCAACGCATTCCGGGCGAGGCCGGCGCGCCGCGCGGCAACGTCATCCTGGCCAAGCTGGAAGGCAACAACCCCGCCGGGTCGGTCAAGGACCGCCCGGCGCTGTCCATGATCCGGCGCGCCGAGGAGCGCGGCGACATCAAGCCGGGCGACACGCTGATCGAGGCCACCAGCGGCAACACGGGCATCGCGCTGGCCATGGCCGCCGCCATGCGCGGCTACCGCATGATCCTCATCATGCCGGACAACCTCTCGCTGGAGCGCCGCGCCGCCATGACCGCCTACGGCGCCGAGCTCATCCTCACCCCCGCCGACAAGGGCGGCATGGAGTATGCGCGCGACCTGGCCACCGAAATGCAGGCCGAGGGCAAGGGCGTGGTGCTCGACCAGTTCGCCAATCCCGACAATCCGCGCGCCCACGTCGAAACCACGGGGCCGGAAATCTGGAACCAGACCGAGGGCCGGATCACCCATTTCGTCAGCGCCATGGGCACCACCGGCACCATCATGGGCGTGTCCACCTACCTGAAGTCGCGCAACCCGGCGGTGCAGGTGGTGGGCGCCCAGCCCGCCGAGGGCTCGCAGATCCCCGGCATCCGCAAGTGGCCCGAAGCCTACCTGCCCAAGATCTTCGATGCCAGCCGCGTGGACGCCTACGAGTCCATCCAGCAGGCCGAGGCCGAAACCATGGCGCGCCGCCTGGCGGCCGAGGAAGGCATCTTCGGCGGCATTTCGTCGGCCGGCGCACTCGTGGCGGCCCTGCGCGTCGCCGAACGCGTCAATAACGCCACCATCGTCTTCATCGTCTGCGACCGCGGCGACCGCTATCTGTCCACCGGCGTCTTCAACTGACCCCGGGGCCGGCGAACCCGGCCGCCGGAACCACCGCACGCAAGGCTCCCGGCGGGGAGCCTTTTCTTTTGCATGCCTCCTTTTGCGCACCCGGGCTGCCCGATCGCGCCTCGGCCCGTTTGGCCAGGCCGGCCGGCGGATCAGCGGCCGACGCGCATTTCGATCTCCTTGGCGAGATCGGCCACCGCCGTGGCGTAGAAATAGCTGCGGTTGTACTGCGTGAGGGCGAAGAAATTGGGCGTGCCGACGCGATACTGCGCCGTGCCGCGGGCTTCCTCCACCAGGTCCACCACGCCGAGCGGCTGCTCGCTCCAGCCGGCGGCGGAGGCGCCGGGCAGGAGCGTGGCGCCGGCGGCGTGCAGCGATTCCCAGGTCTGGCGCGGCACCAGCCCGCCGTCGGCCAGCGGCGCCGGGTCGGGCGGCAGCGCCACCGGCGCGAAGACCGGCAGGCCCCGCTGCCAGCCATGCTGGGCCAGGAAGCTGCCCACCGACATGATGGCGTCGTAGGTGTTGCCGGAAAGGTCTATGTGCCCGTTGTCGTCGCCGTCCACGGCGTAGCGCATGATGCTGCCGGGCATGAATTGCGGCATGCCGATGGCGCCCGCGTAGGAGCCCGCCGTGTCCAGATCGAGCTTGCCCCGTTCCACCAGGGTCAGGAAATCCGCGAGCTGGCCGCGGAACATCTCGGCGCGCTCGGGCCGGGCCGGATCGGGGTAGTCGAAGGCCAGGGTGGCGAGCGCGTCCAGCACGCGGAAGTTGCCCATGTTGCGGCCGTAGAGCGTTTCGACCCCGATGATGGACGCGATGATGGGCGCGGGCACGCCGAAGCGCTGGGCGGCCTGGTTGAGCAAGGCGCGGTTTTCTTCATAGAACTGGGCGCCCCAGCCGATGCGCTTGGGCTCCACGAAGCGCGAGCGGTAGGTGAGCCAGCTGCGCCAGACTTTCTTGCCGCTGGCGCCCGAAGGCAGGATGAGGCGCGCGACCGTGGCGTTGTAGCGCGCTCCCTCGAGCGCGGCCAGCAGCGGCGGCAGGGGCAGCCGGCGTTCGGCGGCCAGGCTTTCGGCGAATGCGCGCACCTCGGGCCGCAGGGCCCCGCCCGCCGTGAGCGTGGCGGGTCCGCCGTCTTCGCCGGCCGAGGGCGGCGCGGGCATGGCGGGCCGATGCGCACGGCGCCGGCGCTCGCGCTGGCGACGGGGGCGGGCTGGGAGGGGGACGTTGCGGTGGGGGCGGTGGTGGAACACCCGGCGAGCAGGACGGGCAGGGTTGCGAGTTGCAGTATTCGCCGACAGATGAACATAATCTTCCTTATGGAGACTATGTATCTTACCCACCCTGCATGCCGCTTGCATGAAATGGGCAGTTGGCATCCCGAGAGCCCGCAGAGGCTCGATGCCATTTCCGACCAGCTGCTGGCGAGCGGCCTCATGCCGTACCTGGACGACCGCCAGGCGCCCCAGGCTTCGCGGCATGACCTGCTGCGGGTGCACACTGTCCAGTACCTGGACAGCCTGCGCGAGCACTTGCCCGAGCACGGCTACTACCCCATCGACCCGGACACTCTCATGAACCCCCACACCTACGAGGCCGCGCTCTATGCGGCGGGGGCGGGCGTGGCGGCGGTGGACGCGGTCATGGGCGGGGAGGCGCGCACGGCCTTCTGCGCGGTGCGCCCGCCGGGGCACCACGCCTGCCGCTCGCAGGCCATGGGGTTCTGCTTCCTGAACAATGTGGCGGTGGCCGCCCGCCATGCGCTGGAGTTCCACGGCCTGTCGCGCGTGGCCATCGTGGATTTCGACGTCCACCACGGCAACGGCACCGAAGACGTGTTCGCGGGCGACGAGCGCGTGCTGATGTGCAGCTTCTTCCAGCACCCGTTTTTCCCCAACAGCGGCACCGGGCATCCCGCGCCCAACATGGTCAACGTGCCGGTGCCCGCCTATACCGCCGGCGCGGCGGTGCGCGCCATCGTGGGCGACGCCTGGCTGCCGCGCCTGCACGAGCATCGCCCGGAGCTGATCCTGATCTCGGCCGGCTTCGACGCGCATCGCGAGGACGACATGGGCCAGATGGGGCTGGTGGAGGCGGATTACGCCTGGATCACCGACCAGCTTGTGGAAGTCGCCGAACGCCACTGTCAGGGGCGCATCGTGAGCACGCTGGAGGGCGGTTACAACTTGTCCGCACTCGGCCGCAGCGTGGTCGCTCACGTGCGCTCCCTGGCGAAGCTGTAGAATCAGAAAAATTGTGCGTTGCAATGCCGGCGATTGCCGGGTAATTATTTCAATTGATCATTTCCCTTGGAGGCAGCGGGATGAAGGTATTGGTACCTGTCAAGCGCGTCGTTGACTACAACGTCAAGGTGCGCGTCAAGTCTGACCAGACTGGCGTGGATATCGCCAATGTGAAGATGTCGATGAACCCCTTCGACGAGATCGCGGTGGAAGAAGCGACGCGGCTCAAGGAGAAGGGCACGGCCAGCGAAGTGGTGGCGGTGTCTTGCGGCGTTGCGCAATGCCAGGAGACGCTGCGCACGGCCATGGCGATCGGCGCGGACCGCGGGGTGCTGGTGCAGACCGATGTCGAACTGCAGCCGCTGGCGGTGGCCAAGCTGCTCAAGGCGCTGGTGGACAAGGAGCAGCCGCAGCTGGTGATCCTGGGCAAGCAGGCCATCGACGACGACGCCAACCAGACGGGGCAGATGCTGGCCGCGCTGCTGGGCTGGCCGCAGGCGACGTTTGCCAGCAAGGTGGAAGTGGCCGACGGCAAGGCGACGGTCACGCGCGAGGTGGACGGCGGCCTGGAGACGGTGTCGCTGAAGCTGCCGGCCATCGTCACTACCGACCTGCGGCTGAACGAGCCGCGCTACGTGACGCTGCCCAACATCATGAAGGCCAAGAAGAAGCCGCTGGAGACGGTTGCGCCGGCGGACCTGGGCGTGGATCCCGCGCCCCGGCTGAAGACGCTGAAGGTCACCGAGCCGCCGGCGCGCAAGGCCGGCATCAAGGTGGCCGACGTTGCGGCCCTGGTGGACAAACTCAAGAACGAAGCGAAGGTGCTCTGAAGATGACGACGCTGGTTATTGCCGAACACGACAACGCCCACCTGAAGGGCGCGACCCTGAACACCGTGGCCGCGGCCGCCAAGATCGGCGGCGACGTTCACGTGCTGGTGGCGGGCGCCAATGCGCGCGCGGTGGCCGAGCAGGCCGCCAAGATCGCCGGCGTGTCCAAGGTGCTGCTGGCCGATGCGCCGCAGCTGGCCGAGGGCCTGGCCGAGAACGTGGCCGAGCAGGTGCTGGCGGTGGCCTCGGGCTACTCGCACATTCTGTTTGCCGCGACGGCCTCGGGCAAGAACGTTGCGCCGCGCGTGGCCGCCAAGCTGGACGTGGCGCAGGTGTCGGACATCATCGGGGTGGACGCGCCCGACACGTTCCAGCGCCCGATCTACGCGGGCAACGCGATCGCCACGGTGCAGTCGGGCGACGCGGTGAAGGTCATCACGGTGCGCACCACCGGGTTCGACGCGGTGGCGCCGAGGGCGGCTCGGCGGCGGTCGAGGAAGTGGCGGCGGTGGCCGATTCGGGGCTGTCGTCGTTCGTGGGCCGCGAAGTGGCCAAGAGCGACCGTCCGGAGCTGGCCGGCGCGCGCGTGGTGGTGTCGGGCGGCCGCGGCCTGGGCAGCGCGGAGAATTTCAAGATTCTCGATCCGCTGGCCGACAAGCTGGGCGCGGCGCTGGGCGCTTCGCGCGCGGCGGTGGACGCGGGCTACGCGCCCAACGACTGGCAGGTCGGCCAGACCGGCAAGATCGTCGCGCCGCAGCTGTACGTGGCCGTGGGCATTTCCGGGGCCATCCAGCACCTGGCGGGCATGAAGGATTCCAAGGTCATCGTGGCCATCAACAAGGATCCCGAAGCTCCTATCTTCGGCGTGGCCGATTACGGCCTGGTCGGCGACCTGTTCCAGGTCGTGCCGGAACTCACCAACGCCCTGTAAGCCGGGCAGCCTCGCCCCGCCGGCCCGGCCGGCGGGCGGGCGAGAGACGCGGACGCTTGTCGTCCGCGTTTTTTTTCGTCCGAAGCGCGGAGAACGAAGGCCGGGGCGGCCGTGCTTCGCCTGGGCGGCTATAGCAGCGCGCAGGCCTGCCAGTCGCCTCCCTTAACCAGGCGACGGATTTCGTCCTGGCAGAGCGTCATCACCCGCTCCACTTCCGGACGCAGCGCCTGCGTGGCGCTCGCGCACAAGACCAGGTCGCGCCTGAGCGTTTCGTCGAGCGGGTAGGCGGCAATCATGCCTTCGGCGATCTCGGGCGCCGCCGCCGAATGCGGCAGGATGGTTGCCGCCATGGCCGCCCGGACCGCCGGAATCAGGATTGCGGAGGTACTGGCCTCCGCAAACAGATTGCAGGTGAGGCCTGCCGTCAGGAAGGCATGGTCGAGCCGGGCGCGCAGCGTGTTGGGCAGGCTGGGAAGAATGAGCGGCAGCGCGGCGAAATCGGCAATCGTCAGCCTGCGGCGGCGGGGCAGCGCGACGCTGCGATGGGCGAGCAGAAAGAGGTCTTCGCGCAGGAGCGGCGTGCGCAGCAGGCCTTGCATGGCCTGCTGGTCCGGCGACAGCGAGAAGTCGATGCGCCCCTGCAGCACCAGCTTGGTCAGATCGGCGCTGGGAATGTCGACGATCTCCAGCACCACGGCGCCGAGTTCTTCCCGGACACGGCGCATCAGGGGCAGCGACAGCATGCGCGCGGTGCTGGAGGCCAGCCCGATGGAAACCGTGCCTGTGATCTGGTCGGTGGCTTTCGAGAGCAGGGCGCGGGTGCTGTCGACCTGGCGCAGGATGGTCTGCGCGTGGCGATACAGCAGCAGACCTTCGGCGGTGGGCTGCACGCCTTTTGCGCCGCGTATCAGCAGATGCGCACCCAGCGATTCTTCGAGCAGCGACATCTGCTGACTGAGCGCCGGCTGCGCGACATGCAGGCTTTCGGCGGCGCGCGTCATGTTCTGAAGCTCCACCACCCGCACGAAGTACTTCAGTTGCCGCAGATTCATGGGATAAGAATTTCTTATTGGTTTATCGGAAAATCATATTTTCGGCGCCTGGCGGGCTGTGCCTAGAATGGGTCCAGGAGGAGAAGATCATGGATCAGCCGCTTGCCGGATTGAAGGTGCTGGACCTGACCAGGGCGCTGTCCGGCCCTTTCAGCACCATGATTCTCGGAGACCTGGGCGCCGAAGTCGTCAAGGTGGAACCCATGCCGGCCGGAGAGATGGCCCGGCAGTGGGGACCGTTCGATGAAGATATAAGCGTTTATTATCTTAGCGCCAACCGGAACAAGAAAGGGGTGGGCGTCGACTTTCGCCAGCCGGAAGGCCTGGACCTCGTCCGCAGAATGGCGCTTGCCTCGGACATCGTGGTCGAGAACTTCAAGGTCGGCACGATGGAAAACATGGGACTGGGCTACGCGGCGCTGTCCGCCGAAAAGCCCGGACTCATCATGGCCTCCATTTCGGGTTTCGGCAGCCGCGGGCCGGCCCGCGACTGGGCCGGCTTCGACCAGGTGGCCCAGGGCTATTCCGGGTTCATGAGCCTGACCGGTACGCCGGAGTCCGGCCCGATGCGGGTCGGAACCGCCATCGGCGACCTCACGGCCGGCATGTGGCTGACCATCGGCATTCTTGCGGCGGTGGCGCAGCGGGCGCGGACCGGGCGGGGGCAGCATGTGGAAACCTCGCTGCTGGCCAGCCTGGCGGCCCTGCTCAGCGTGCAGGGGCAGCGCTTTCTCAGCAAGGGCGAGGTGCCCGAGCCCTGCGGCAATGTGCATCCGGTCATTGCGCCTTATGGTGCGTTCGAAACCCGCGACGGCCTGCTGAACCTGGCGCCGGCCACCCAGGCCATGTGGGTCAGGCTCTGCGGCATCCTGCAGCTCGAGCACCTGGTGTCCGACCCCCGCTTTCTCACCAATGCAGAGCGCATGCAGCACCGCCACGCGCTCAAGGAAGAGCTGGAACGCGGGCTGCGGCGACGGACGCGCAAGGAATGGACCGCGCTGATGATCGAGGCCGGCATCCCGGCCGGGCCCATCAACACGCTGGCCGACGTGTTCGCGGATCCGCAGGTGCAGGCCTGCGGCCTGGTGCGGTCGTTGCAGCATCCGCGGCTGGGCGAACTGCGCCAGGTCGGCCTGCCGCTGGGCCGCCGCGATGCGGACGAGACGGCGCCGGACGCGGCCTGGCGCCGCCCGTGTTCGGCCAGCACACGCGCGTCGTGCTCGAGTCCTATGGCTTTGCCCCGCGCGAGATCGAGCGCTGGCTGGATCGGGCGGTGGCCCATCAGGCCGGATTGCCGGAGGCCGCATGAACGCCGCCGGCCTGGCCGTTTCCGAGAGCCCGCAGCTGAGCATCCAGGGGCATATCGCCACCATTACCCTGTCCCGGCCGGCCCACGCCAATCGCCTCAATCCGGACGACCTGGAAACGCTGCGGCGCCACATAACAGTGGTGAACGAGGATCGTGAGGTGCGCGTCCTGCGCTTCCTGGCCCTGGGCAAGTACTTCTGCAGTGGCTATGACATCGGATCGCTGGGGTCGGATACGGCGCCCAGCTCCACATTCTTCGGCGAAACCATGGATGAGGTGGAAGCCTTGCGGCCGGTAACCATCGCCGTGGTGCAGGGGGGCGTCTATGGCGGCGGCACCGACCTGTGCCTGGCCTGCGATTTCCGCATCGGCACGCCGCAGGCCGACATGTTCATGCCTGCGACGCGGCTGGGGCTGCACTTCTATGCGGGCGGGCTGTCGCGCTACGTATCCAGGCTCGGGCTGGACCAGGCCAAGCGGCTTTTCCTGACGGCCGAGAGGCTGGATGCGGCGGAAATGCTGCGCATCGGCTTCCTGACCGAGCTGGTATCCCGGCAACAGCTGGCGGATCGCATGCAGGCGCTGTCGGCGCAGCTGGCGGCCATGGCGCCGCTGCCGCTGGAGGGCGTGAAGAAGCATCTCAACCTGATCGCGCGCGGGCGGTTGAATGCCGACGAAATCGCACAAGCCGTGCTGCGCTCGGAGCGCTCGCAGGACTTGGCCGAGGGCGCGCGCGCCTGGAAGGAAAAGCGGCCTGCGCGATTCACCGGCGCCTGAGGCGCCGGCACACACAAGACAGAGAACAAGGCGCACGGCGCCATTCCATCCCAAAGGAGAGACTCATGCAGATTGCTCGAGCTTTGCGCGTCGCCGCGGTGGCGCTGGCCGTGGCGGGCGCCACCGCGGCCGGACAGGCGGCGGCTGGCGACGCCTATCCGGCCAAGCCTATTACGCTGGTGATCGGCTTTCCTCCCGGCGGCGGCGCAGATCAGGTGGGCCGCGTTTATGCCAATGCGTTGTCCAAGCGGCTGGGCCAGCCCGTCATCGTGGAAAACCGCCCCGGCGCCGGCTCTACGATAGGCGCCAGTCACGCGGCGCGCGCGCAGCCCGACGGCTATACGCTGTTCCTGGGCAACTCCAGTGTGATGGGCAGCGACGGCGTGCTGTACAAGGTGGACTACAGCGCCGAAAGCTTCACGCCGGTCGCCCAGCTGACGACCGGGCCCATGGTGCTGATCGCCAATGCGCGGCTGGGCATCAAGAGCGTGCAGGACCTGATCGATCGGGCGCGGCGCAAGGCGGGCGCGATCAACGTGGCTTCGTCGGGTAACGGCGTCATCACCCATCTGGCCGCCGTCGAATTCATGAAGCTCGCCCACGTGCAGTTCATGCACATTCCCTTCAAGGGAGGAGCGGCCGCGGCCCAATCGGTGGCGGCCGGCGACACGGATATTTCGTTTGCGACCGCGCCGTCGGCCAAGGCGGTGATCGATACCGGCAAGGTCGTGGCACTGGCGGTGACGTCGGCCGAGCCGTCGCGCCTGCTTCCCTATCCGCCCATCGCCCGGACCGTGCCCGGCTACGATCTTTCGAACTGGTGGGGAATCTTTGTCCCCAAGGGAACGCCGGACGCCGTGGTGGATGTGCTCTTCAAGGCCAGCAATGAGGTGCTCGCGCAGGAGGACGTGCGCGCGGGCCTGGCGTCGGGCTATGAGGAGGCCACGCCGTCGCAGTCGATCGCGGCGTTCGATGCGTTTGCCCGCAAGGAAGGCGCAAAGGGTTTGAGCCTGGCGCGGGAGAGCACGAAGACGGTCAACTGAGTGCGGTCCCGGATAGCGATATTGCATAAGGTTATATGTCTTGCGTATTTCCCGCGTAGCGGTTTTGATGGAAGAATCATGTCGAATGGCCTTGGCGGCCGCCGGCACGATGCCGGATGATCCGGCGCTTTGGCGCCGGACCCGTTTCCCTACCGAACCCGCATTGCAGGAGACATCATGAGTCATCTACGCCTGGGCGATACCGCCCCCGATTTCGAACAAGAGTCCTCGATCGGTCCCATCCGCTTTCATGAGTACCTGGGTAATAGCTGGGGCGTGCTGTTCTCGCATCCGGCCGATTTCACGCCGGTCTGCACGACGGAGCTGGGTTACACGGCCAAGCTGGCCGACGAATTCGCCAAACGCAACGTGAAGGTGCTGGCGCTGTCGGTGGACGACGTGGATTCGCACACCAAGTGGATCGACGACATCAACGACACGCAGTCGACCCGGGTCAATTTCCCGATCATCGCGGACAAGGACCGCAAGGTGTCCGAGCTCTACGACATGATCCATCCCAACGCCAACGCCACGCTCACGGTGCGTTCGGTGTTCATTGTGGACCCGAACAAGAAAGTGCGGCTCATCATCACGTATCCGGCCAGCACCGGCCGCAACTTCGACGAGATCCTGCGCGTGATCGATTCGCTGCAGCTCACCGACAGCCACAGCGTGGCCACGCCGGTCAACTGGAAGGACGGCGACGACGTGATCATCGTGCCTTCGCTGCAGGACGAGGCCGTCATCAAAGAAAAATTCCCCAAGGGCTACAAGGCAGTGCGCCCCTATCTGCGCATCACGCCGCAGCCGAACAAGTAAGAAGCAGGCAAGTCGGCGCGCATGCGCCGGCGCAGACGGCCGGGCCTTCCTCGCGAAGGTCCGGCTTTTTTGTCGCCGGGCCGCCCCAAGACAAAAAGCGCCCCCTCGGGGGGCAGCAAGCCCGCGCAGCGGGCGCGGCAGCGGGTTTTCCGGGCGCATATGCCTTGAAGCCATGAGCAATCAAAAAATGATTCGTTCCGTTCATCTGCGAGCGCCCGCAAACTAGCTCCCATCTTCTAAACGAGAAAGGGAGTCCGGGATGTTGTTCAAGCGAGCAGGCTGGCGTGGCGCGCTGGCGGCTGCGGCACTGGCTTTCGCCGCGGCCGGGGCCGCGCAGGCCGGGCAGAAGCAGACGCTGCTGAATGTTTCCTACGATCCGACGCGCGAACTCTACCGCGCCCTCGACGAGGCTTTCGTCAAGCAGTACCGCGATAAGGCGGGCGTGGATCTCACGATACGCCAGTCGCACGGGGGCTCGGGCCGCCAGGCGCGGTCGGTCATCGACGGGCTGGACGCCGACGTGGTGACGCTGGCGCTGGCCTACGACATCGACGCCATCGCCGACCGGGGGCTGCTGCCGCAGAACTGGCAGGCGCGCCTGCCGCACAACAGCTCGCCGTACACCTCCACCATCGTCTTCCTGGTCCGCAAGGGCAATCCCAAGCACATCAAGGACTGGGACGACCTGGTCAAGGACGGCGTGCAGGTCATCACCCCCAATCCCAAGACCTCGGGCGGGGCGCGCTGGAACTACCTGGCGGCCTGGGCGTATGCGCTGGAGAAGAACGGCGGCAGCGAGGACAAGGCGCGCGCCTTCCTGGCCGAGTTGTTCAAGCACGTGCCGGTGCTCGACACGGGCGCCCGCGGCGCCACCACCACTTTCGTGGAGCGCGGCGTGGGCGACGTGCTGCTGGCCTGGGAAAACGAGGCGTTTCTCGCGCTCGAGGAGCTGGGGCCGGACAAGTTCGATATCGTGGTGCCGTCGCTGTCCATCCTGGCCGAGCCGCCGGTGGCCGTGGTGGACAAGGTGGTGGACAAGAAGGGCACGCGCGCGGCCGCCCAGGCCTACCTGGAATTCCTCTACACGCCCGCGGCCCAGGAAATCATCGCCCAGAACTATTACCGTCCGATCGACAAGGGAGTCGCCGCCAAATACGCGCAGAAATTCCCGGAGCTCAAGCTGGTGACGATCGATGACGCGATCTTCGGCGGATGGCGCAAGGCGCAGAAGACCCACTTCAGCGACGGCGGCACGTTCGACCAGATCTACCAGCCGCAGCGGCGTTGAAGACGGCCATGGCGAATGTCTTTTCCCTGCCGGCGGCGACGCGGCGGATCCGGGCGGGCGTGCTGCCCGGATTCGGCCTGTCGCTGGGCTACTCGGTCCTGTACCTGAGCCTGCTGGTGCTGATCCCGCTGGCCGCGCTGCCCATCAAAAGCGCCAGCCTGGGATTGCAAGGGTTCTGGGAGGCGGCGACCGCGCCGCGCGTGCTGGCCTCCTACAAGCTGACGTTCGGCGCGGCCCTGCTGGCGGCGCTGGTCAATCTGGTGTTCGGCAGCGTGGTGGCCTGGGTGCTGGTGCGCTACCGCTTCCCGGGCAAGAAGATCGTGGACGCGCTGGTGGACCTGCCGTTCGCCCTGCCGACCGCGGTGGCCGGCATCGCCCTGGCCGCGCTGTATTCGGAGAAGGGATGGCTGGGCGCGCCGCTGGCGCGCCTCTTCGACCTCAAGGTCGCCTATACCCCGCTGGGCATCGTGGTCGCACTGATCTTCATCGGCGTGCCGTTCGTCGTGCGCACCGTGCAGCCGGTGCTCGAAGACGTGGAGCGCGAGATCGAGGAAGCGGCCGCCAGCCTGGGCGCGGACCGCTGGCAGACCATCCGCCGCGTGCTCCTGCCGGCGGTGGCGCCCGCCATGCTGACCGGCTTCGCCCTGTCCTTCGCCCGCGCGGTGGGCGAGTACGGTTCGGTGGTGTTCATCGCGGGCAACATGCCCATGGTGTCCGAGATCACGCCGCTGCTCATCATCGCCAAGCTGGAGCAGTTCGACTACGCGGGCGCCGCGGCCATCGCCACGGTCATGCTCGCGCTGTCGTTCGCGCTGTTGTTCGTCATCAATCTGCTGCAGGGCTGGCAGGCCCGGCGCGGCCTGGGGAGGCTGGCATGAGCGTCGTCGATCGTCCCGCCCACCTGACCGAGCCGCGCTGGGTGCGCGGCGCGCTGCTGGGCGTGGCCCTGGCGTTCCTGGCGCTGTTCCTGCTCGTGCCGCTGGCCGCCGTGTTCACCGAAGCCCTGCGCAAAGGCTGGGATCTCTATCTGGCCGCCATCGTGGAGCCCGACGCGCTGGCCGCCATACGCCTCACGCTGCTGGTCGCCGCGATCGCCTTGCCCCTGAACCTGGTGTTCGGGGTGGCCGCGGCCTGGGCCATTACGCGCTTCCAGTTCCGGGGCAAGCAGTTTCTCATCACCCTGATCGATCTGCCGTTTTCGGTGTCGCCGGTGGTGGCCGGCCTGGTGTTCGTGCTGCTGTTCGGCACGCAGGGCTGGTTCGGCGGCTGGCTGCAGGCGCACGACCTGAAGATCGTCTATGCGGTGCCCGGCATTGTCATCGCCACGCTGTTTGTCACGTTTCCGTTCGTGGCGCGCGAGCTGATCCCGCTCATGCAGGCGCAGGGCAGCGAAGAAGAGCAGGCCGCGCTGACGCTGGGCGCGAGCGGCTGGCAGATCTTCTGGCGCGTGACGCTGCCCAACATCAAGTGGGGACTGCTGTACGGCGCCATTTTGTGCAATGCCCGCGCCATGGGCGAATTCGGCGCGGTGTCGGTGGTGTCGGGCCAGATACGCGGTCTGACCAACACCATGACCCTGCACGTGGAGATTCTCTACAACGAGTACCAGTACGCGGCCGCGTTCGCGGTGGCGTCGCTGCTGGCCCTGCTGGCGCTGGTGACGCTGGTGGCCAAGAACGTGGTCGAGTGGCGCAATGCCCGGGCGCGCCAGGACGAGCCCGTGCCGCTGGAGCGGCCCGCGCCCGCGCCGACGCGCCCGGCCCTGGCCTGACGACCCTAGGCGGAGATTGAATATGAGCATAGAAGTTCGCAACCTGTCCAAGCGCTTCGGCGCGTTCCGGGCGCTGGACGACGTATCCCTGCACATCGAAACGGGCGAGCTGGTCGCCCTGCTGGGGCCCTCCGGCTGTGGCAAGACGACGCTGCTGCGCATCATCGCCGGCCTGGAATCGGCGGATTCGGGCAGCGTGCTGTTCGCGGGCGAGGACGCCACCGCGGTGGACGTGCGCCAGCGCCAGGTGGGCTTCGTCTTCCAGCATTACGCGCTCTTCAAGCACATGACGGTGTTCGAGAACGTGGCTTTCGGCCTGCGCGTCAAGCACCGGTCGCAGCGTCCTTCCGAAACCGAAATCCGGCGCAAGGTGCACGAGTTGCTGAACCTGGTGCAGCTCGACTGGCTGGCCGACCGCTATCCCGCCCAGCTTTCGGGCGGACAGCGCCAGCGCATCGCGCTGCGCGCGCGCTGGCCGTGGAGCCCCGGGTGCTGCTGCTGGACGAGCCTTTCGGGGCGCTCGACGCCAAGGTGCGCAAGGAGCTGCGGCGCTGGCTGCGGCGCCTGCACGACGAGCTGCACGTGGCCAGCGTCTTCGTGACGCACGACCAGGAAGAGGCGCTCGAAGTGTCCGACCGCGTCGTGCTCATGAATGCCGGGCGCATCGAGCAGGTCGGCACGCCGCGCGAGGTGTGGGAAGCGCCGGCCACCCCGTTCGTGTATGGATTCCTGGGCGATGTGAACCAGCTCGCGGGCACGGCGCGCGCAGGCGTCTGGGAAGGCGCCGGGCTGTCGCTGCCCGCGCCGGGGCTGGTGCAGGACGAAGC
>NZ_LHSJ01000097.1:0-25191 GCF_001270295.1 Achromobacter sp. DMS1
CGGCGCCTCCCGCCTTGCGGCGCGAAGCGGTGCGGGCCGGCTTGGCCGCGCCGAAGGCGGCGGCGATCTCCTCCGGGGTAATGTCATATTCGCGCATGGAATTGACGATGGAGGTGATGACCGGCTTGCGCCGCTTGTTTTGAAGGGCTTCCGCCTTCTTCTGGAGCTTGGTGATTTCCTTTTCGATCTTTGCTTGCAGAGCTGCGTAGGATTCTCGGGCCATGGTTTATTCCTGATTATGGAACTGCTTTATCGCCGGCAGAGTCTTGTTTAATTGTTGTGCCCCGAATAATACAGAAATTATGGGCGCCGCACGCATAAGTCGGACCAATTACTTTGTATCAAATGCACCGAGGTTCGCGAGGATTCCCGGGGAAAACTCCCTGGTTGTGCAACTATTGGGAAGGATTTCCCCAAATATGGGATGACGCATCCTCGATGCATCGGGGTTTATTTTGTTACCCGCCAGTAGGTTTTATGGATGCGCGCGGCGGACGCGGCTTTTTTATCCCGGCGCGTTCCGAAGGCCACGATTTCTTGTATTCGTTCTTATCTGTTGAGAGCGTCGCCGTGACAGGCGGCATATAAGCTGCTATTTGGCAAGCCTGTTTGGCGGCCCGTGCGGCCAAAGGGCTGCGTCAATATCCGTTCCATTAATCCGGGCGCCGCGCCCGGGAAATCTGACGCGGCCGCGGCGGCGGCCGCGGCCCCGGGCGAACGGCGGCGCCCGACGGCGCGTGGCGGCGCGCCGTTGCGCCTCGTTGCGCTCCGGTCCGCGACGGCCGGCCCCGGTCGGCGTTACGATAGCGTCCTGCAATTCATTTTCCGGCGCGCAGCCGGGCATCCGAAACCATCCATGAAAATCACCGATCCCGCCATCGCTTCCCTGGCTACCGCCAAATCGCTGCTGCTCGACCCCTGGGGGCTGACCGAGGCCGACATGGCGCGCGCGCTGGGCGAGATATTCACGCACAAGGTCGACTACGCGGACCTCTATTTCCAGTACACACGCAGCGAAGGCTGGAGCCTGGAAGAGGGCATCGTCAAGACGGGCAGCTTCTCGATCAGCCAGGGCGTGGGCGTGCGCGCCGTCAGCGGCGAGAAAACCGCCTTCGCCTATTCCGATTCGCTGTCGCCCGAGGCGCTGCTGTCTTCCGCCCACGCGGTGCGCGGCATCGCCCGGCGCGGCGCGGGCAAGGTCAAGGTGGCCGCGCACGTCGAGCCGGAAGCGGGGCGCAGCCTCTACGCGGACATCGACCCGGTCGCGACCCTGACCGCTCCCGAAAAGGTGGCGTTGCTGGAACGGGTGGAGCGCATGGCGCGCGCCCGCGATCCGCACGTCATCCAGGTCATGGCCGGCCTGGGCGCGGAATACGACGTGGTGCTGGTCGCCGGCAGCGACGGCCGGCTGGCGGCGGACGTGCGGCCGTTGGTGCGGCTGTCGCTCACCGTCATCGCCGAACGCAACGGCCGGCGCGAGATGGGCCATGCCGGCGGCGGCGGCCGCCTGGGACTGTCGTACTTTTCCGACGAAGTGCTGCAAGGCTACGTGGAGCGCGCCGTGCACGAGGCGCTGGTCAACCTGGAGGCGCGGCCGGCGCCCGCGGGCGAAATGACAGTGGTGCTGGGATCGGGCTGGCCCGGCATCCTGCTGCACGAGGCCGTGGGCCACGGGCTCGAGGGCGACTTCAACCGCAAGGGCTCCAGCGTGTTTTCGGGGCGCATCGGCCAGCGCGTGGCGTCCAAGGGCGTCACCGTGGTGGACGACGGCACCTTGCCCGACCGCCGGGGCTCGCTGAACATCGACGATGAAGGCAACGCCACCCAGCGCAACGTGCTCATCGAAGACGGCATTCTGCGCGGCTACATGCAGGACACGCTCAACGCCCGCCTCATGAAGACCTCGGCCACCGGCAACGGCCGGCGCGAGTCGTTCGCCCACCTGCCCATGCCGCGCATGACCAACACCTACATGCTCGCGGGCGAGACCCCGCCCGAGGAGATCGTCTCCTCGGTCAAGCGCGGGCTCTATGCCGTCAATTTCGGCGGCGGCCAGGTCGACATCACGAGCGGGAAGTTCGTGTTCTCGGCGTCCGAAGCCTACATGATCGAAAACGGCAAGGTCACCTATCCCGTGAAGGGCGCCACCCTGATCGGCAACGGCCCCGACGCCATGAACCGCGTCAGCCTTATCGGCAACGACCTGCAGCTCGATTCGGGCGTGGGCACCTGCGGCAAGGACGGGCAGAGCGTGCCGGTGGGCGTGGGCATGCCTACCGTGCGCATGGAAGGGCTCACGGTGGGCGGCACCGCCTGAGCCGCGCCGCCGCCTCCGGTTCTCCGCCGCCGAGCGCGGTTCGCGCTTCCCAAAAGGAAGCGCTTTCCGCCTCGGGGCGGTCCGGCGGAAAAAAACGGGCGTGACGGCCCGTTTTTTTGTGCTAGAGTTTTTCCCCATGAAATTCGCGTCCCCCGCTTTTTACTTTTACTTTTATGGTTTTCTGAAGCCGCTGGCGGAGGAAGGGACGCGCTCAATCTGAAGTTTGGAAAGAATCCCCCCAAAAAAGCCGCCAGCGAACTGGCGGCTTTTTTTGTGCCGCCGGTAAAGGAAAGGATTCCCGCGGCGGGCAACCCAGGAGCTGTACCGTGTCACACAATACCGACGACCTTCGCATCCGTGAAATCAAAGAACTGAATCCCCCCGCGCACGTCATGCGCGAATTCCCCTGCTCCCGCGAAGCTTCGGAAACCGTGTTTGCCGCCCGGCAGGCCATGCACCGCATCCTGCACGGCATGGACGACCGCATGATCGTCGTGATCGGGCCGTGTTCGATCCACGACACCCGCGCCGCCATCGAGTACGCGCAGCGGCTCAAGCCCGTGCGCGACCGGCTCGGCGCCGACCTGGAAATCGTGATGCGCGTGTACTTCGAGAAACCGCGCACCACGGTCGGCTGGAAGGGCCTCATCAACGACCCCGGCCTGGACGGCAGCTTCGACATCAACCGCGGCGTGCGCGTGGCGCGCGAGCTCCTGCTGGACATCAATTCCATGGGGCTGCCGGCGGGGTGCGAGTTCCTGGACATGATTACGCCGCAGTACATCGCAGACCTGGTTTCGTGGGGGGCCATCGGCGCGCGGACCACCGAGAGCCAGGTGCACCGCGAACTGGCGTCCGGGCTGTCCTGCCCGGTGGGGTTCAAGAACGGCACGGACGGCAATGTGAAGATCGCCGTGGACGCCATCAAGGCGGCGTCGCAGCCGCATCACTTCCTGTCGGTGACCAAAGGCGGGCACTCGGCCATCGTGTCCACCGCGGGCAACGAAGACTGTCACGTCATCCTGCGCGGCGGCAAGACGCCCAACTACGACGCCGCCAGCGTGGAGGCCGCCTGCCAGGAAATGGCCAAGTCGGGTCTGGCGCAGCGGGTCATGATCGACGCCAGCCACGCCAACAGCAGCAAGAAGCCCGAGAACCAGCCGCTGGTGGTCGAGGACGTGGCGCGCCAGATGGAAGCGGGCGACCCCCGGCTGGTGGGCATGATGATCGAAAGCCACCTGCTCGGCGGGCGCCAGGATCTGGTGCCCGGCACGCCGCTGGTCTACGGCCAGAGCATCACCGACGGCTGCATCGACTGGGACGCGTCGGTCGCCGTGCTGGAGCGGCTGGCCCACGCGGTGCGCGAACGCCGCCGCGTGGCGCTGACCTCCGGCAAATAGGGCAGGCAGCCGCTGCGGCGCAGCATGGCGGGAAGCGTAGAATGCCTGGATTCCCCGAACCCGAGTCTGCACATCATGAACGCTCCCTCGCCTGCCGAATCCCTGCGCCGTCCGATTCCCCCCGCTTGTCTCGACGCCTTGCGCGCGCGTTTCGGAGAGCGTTTCTCCGAGGCGCACGCCGTGCGCGAGCATCACGGCCGCGATGAGTCGCCGTACCCGGCCATGCTGCCCGATGCCGTGGTCTTCGCGCAGTCCACCGAAGAGGTGGCCGAGATCGCGAAGCTCTGCAATGCGCACCGGGTGCCCATCATTCCCTATGGCGCGGGCTCGTCGCTCGAAGGCCACATCCTGGCCATCCAGGGCGGCATCAGCATCGACCTGTCCCAGATGAACCGGGTGCTCGCGGTCAACGCCGAAGACCTCACCGCCACCGTGCAGGCTGGCGTGACGCGCAAGCAGCTCAACGAGGAAATCCGCAGCACGGGCCTGTTCTTCCCCATCGATCCGGGCGCCGACGCCAGCCTGGGCGGCATGGCGGCCACGCGCGCCTCCGGCACCAATGCCGTGCGCTACGGCACCATGCGCGAGAACGTGGTGTCGCTTACCGTGGTGACGGCGGATGGCCGCGTCGTGCGCACCGCCGGCCGCGCCCGCAAGTCTTCCGCGGGCTACGACCTCACGCGCATTTTCGTGGGCAGCGAGGGCACGCTGGGCATCATCACCGAAGTGACGGTGCGGCTGTATCCGCAGCCCGAGGCGGTGTCCGCCGCGGTGTGCAATTTCCCCACGCTGGACGCGGCGGTCCAGAGCGTGATCGAAATCATCCAGATGGGCGTGCCGGTGGCGCGCGTGGAATTCATGGACGCCGCCAGCGTGCGGGCCGTGAACCAGCACAGCAAGCTGACGCTGCGCGAGACGCCGCTGCTGGTGTTCGAGTTCCACGGCAGCCCGGCGGGCGTGCAGGAGCAGGCCGAGACCGTGCAGGCCATTACCGCCGAACACGGCGGCATGGACTTCGAATGGGCCGAACGGCCCGAAGACCGCAGCCGGCTCTGGACCGCCCGGCACAACGCCTACTTCGCCGGCCTGCAGCTGCGGCCCGGATGCCGTTCCAGCACCACCGACGTCTGCGTGCCCATCTCGCGCCTGGCGGACTGCGTGCGCGAAACCGTCGAAGAGCTCGACCGCGCGAGCTTCCCCTACACCATCGTGGGGCACGTGGGCGACGGCAACTTCCATGTGCTCATGCTGCTCGACGCCGACAGCAAGGAAGAGTGGGAGGAGTCCGAGCGCATCAACCACAACCTGGTGCGCCGCGCCATCGCCGCCGACGGCACCTGCACGGGCGAGCACGGCGTGGGGCTGCACAAGATGCAGTTCATGGCCGAAGAGCACGGCGAAGACGCGCTCGACCTGATGCGCAGCCTCAAGCATGCCTTCGACCCCAACAACATCCTCAACCCGGGCAAGATCGTGTCCTGGTGAGCGGCGCGGCGCACGGGGCCGGGGGAACCTCGCTGCCCGGCCTGCCGCGGCCGTTGCGGCCAGATTTGGTTGCACATTTCACAATCGGTTTGACACCGCCGCGATTGTCCGAATCGCGCAACAAGCCCGCCGCCGTCTCGCCTTGCGCGGCGCGGCGTAGCGGGCAGGCCCGCGCTCCCGCCAATGCGCCCTCAAGCGCGCCTCGGCGTTTGCCGCGGCGCAGCGGGTGCGGGTAAATCCCGGCCTGCACTGGCCGACCGCTCGCGCTATTGTTGCGCTCATGAATTCACTGGTCGAAACCGGCCTTGCCCAAGCGCAGGCGCCTTATTCGCCGCAGCAGCTGGCGCAGGCCCTGCAGGCCGTGCTGCCGGCGCATTGCGTGCTGTTCCGCGAAGAAGACACCCGTCCTTACGAGTGCGATGGCCTGTCCCTTTACCGCACGTTGCCGGCGGTGGTCGCCCTGCCCGAAACCGAGGAGCAGGTGCAGGCCGTCATGCGCGTCTGCAAGCGGCTCAACGCGCCGGTCGTGGCCCGGGGCGCGGGCACCGGGCTTTCGGGCGGCGCCATGCCGCACGCGCAGGGTGTGCTGCTGGGGCTGTCCAAGTTCAACCGCATCAAGCAGATCGACCTGGCCAGCGCCACCGCCGTGGTGGAGCCGGGCGTGCGCAATCTCGCCATCTCGGAAGCGGCCGCGCCCTACGGCCTTTACTACGCGCCCGATCCGTCCAGCCAGATCGCCTGTTCCATCGGCGGCAACGTCGCCGAGAATTCGGGCGGCGTGCATTGCCTGAAGTACGGCCTTACCGTGCACAACGTGCTGCGCGTGCGCATGGTGACCATAGACGGAGAGGTGGTGGAACTGGGCTCCGAGGCGCCCGATGCGCCCGGCCTGGACCTGCTGTCGGTGTTCATCGGCTCGGAAGGCATGCTGGGCGTGGTGACCGAAGTGACCGTCAAGCTCGTGCCCCGGCCCGTCTGCGCGCGGGTCGTGATGGCGAGCTTTTCGAGCGTGGAGGCGGCGGGCAATGCGGTAACGCAGGTGATCGCGGCCGGCATGATCCCGGCTGGCCTCGAAATGATGGACCGGCGCGCCACCCACATGGTGGAGCCTTTCGTGCGCGCCGGCTACGACCTGGAGGCGCAGGCCATCCTGCTGTGCGAGTCCGACGGCACCCCTGAAGAAGTGGCCCACGAGATCGGGCGCATGGAGGCCGTGTTCCGCGCGGCGGGCGCCACGCGCTGCCAGGTATCCGCCTCGGAAGCCGAGCGCCTCAAGTTCTGGGCCGGGCGCAAGAACGCCTTCCCCGCCGCGGGGCGCGTCTCGCCCGACTACTACTGTATGGACGGCACGATTCCGCGCCGCCATCTGGCGCGCGTGCTGGGCGCCATCGAGCAGATGGAAGACGAGTTCGGGCTGCGCTGCGCCAACGTATTTCATGCGGGCGACGGCAATCTGCACCCGCTGATTCTCTTCGATTCGAACAAGCCGGACGAAGTCGAGCGGGCCGAGAAGTTCGGCGCCGCCATCCTCGAGCTGTGCGTGCAGGTGGGAGGAACCGTGACTGGAGAGCACGGGGTGGGAATGGAGAAGATCAATCAAATGTGCGTGCAATTTTCCCGAGAGGAACTCGATGCCTTCATGGCGGTGAAGCGGGCCTTCGACCCGCCTTGCCTGCTGAATCCGGAAAAGGTCATTCCCACACTGGCGCGCTGCGCCGAATACGGCAAGATGCACGTGCACGCGGGCGAACTCAGATTCCCGGATCTCGCGCGTTTCTGAGGCTGCCGTCCCATGAATTTCGTCCTGTCGGAATTGTGCGACCAGGTCATGACGGCGCGCGCCGGGCACAAGCCGCTGTTCGTGACGGGCGGCGGCAGCAAGGCCTTCTATGGCAACTATCGTCCTCTCACTCCGCAGGACGGCCATTGCCTGCTCGACATGACGCCGTATCGCGGCATCGTGAGCTACCACCCCTCCGAACTGGTGGTGACGGCGCGCGCCGGAACGCCGCTGGCCGAACTGGAGGCGGCCCTGGCCGAGCACGGGCAGATGCTGGCTTTCGAGCCGCCGCATTTCGGCCCCTCGGCCACCCTCGGCGGCTGCGTGGCCGCCGGCCTGTCGGGGCCGCGCCGCATGCACGCCGGCGCCTTGAAGGATTTCGTCCTGGGCGTGCAGCTGCTCGACTCGGAAGGCCGGGTGCTGACCTTCGGCGGCGAAGTCATGAAGAATGTGGCGGGCTATGACGTGTCGCGTCTGCTGGCGGGCTCGCACGGCATCTTCGGCGCGATCCTCGAAGTGTCGCTGAAGGTAGCGCCGCGCCCCATGGACGAACTCACGCTGTGCCTGCCGGCCAGCCAGGCGCACGCGCTGGCGAGCTTCGCGCKCAGGTCCGGCGCAATCGGCGAAGGACGGGCACTGGCAATGGCCAGGGCGCGCAATTTGCCCGCCTGCACCAGCGGCAGTGCCGCGATGGCGCTCAGGAACGCCATATCCACCCGCCCGGCCGCCAGGTCGGCAATGGCCGCGGAATCCCCTTTGTAGGGCACGTGGGTGATATCGGCCCCGGCTGCGTGGCTGAACCACTCGCCGGCCAGGTGATTGACCGCCCCGCTGCCTGCCGACGCAAAGCTGAGCTTGCCGGGCTGCGCGCGCGCACCGGCGATCAGTTCCGCCACGCTCCGGAAAGGCGAACCGGCGGGCACGACGAGCAGGTACGGGTAGCTCGCCACCAGCCCGACCGGCTGGAAATCCTTGAGCACCTGGTAATCGACGCGGCGCTTGTACACCGGCTCGACCGACAGCGTTCCGCTGCTGCCGAGCATGAGGGTGTAGCCGTCGGCCGCCGCGCGTCGGGCCGCCTGGACGGCAACCACGCCGTTGGCCCCGGGCCGGTTCTCGACCACCACGGCCTGGCCGAGTTCGGCTTCCATCTGGCGGGCCAGGTAGCGTCCGACCGAGTCCGTGGGGCCGCCGGCGGTGAAGCCGATGATGAGCGTGATGGGCTTGTCGGGATAGGCCGCGGCCGCGCCCGCGCAGACGCTGGCCGCCGCCAGCGCGCCGGCGGCCAGCCGCTTGAAGAAGAGCAGCATGATTTTCTCTCCGGGATTCTTCGGGAAACCGGGCGCATGCGCGCCGGACTCAGGCGTAGCCGCGCTCGATGAGCCTGACCATTACCGGGTAATACTCCTTGACGTATCCGGCGGCGCGCGTCTGCTCCAGCAGGCTGTGCGTCAGGCTGGCCGCGCGCGCGTCCACCTCGCCCTGGCGCGCGAGTTCCAGCGCCAGCAGAATGTCTTTGATGGCGTATTCCGTCGGAAAGGTCCTCTCGGGAAACTGCTCGGCGGCCAGCGCCTTCTGGCCGGGATTGCGCAGCGCGAAGCTGTCGGCCGATCCCAGGCTCAGCGCATCCATGAGCAGCTTGCCGTCCACGCCCGCCCTCCTGCCGATCGTCACCGCCTCCGCGAGCGCGTGCACCGTCATCAAGACCACCATGTTGTTCATGATCTTGACCACCTGCCCGCAGCCGGTGCCGCCGCACAGCACCACGTCGCTGCCCATGCAGGACAGGTAAGGCAGCACGGCCTGGTACTGCTCGGGCGTCGCCCCCACCGTGATCATGAGCGTGCCCTGGCGCGCCGCCTCGCGCATGCGCGCGACGGGTGCGTCGATGAGCAGAATGCCATGAGCGCGCAGCTGCTCGGCCAGCTTACGCGTGCGCGCCACGTCGCTGGTGCTCATGTCCACCACGGTGCGCACCTTGCCGCCGGCCTCCGCCAACGCGGCGCAGACCTGCTCCACCTGCACGATGCTGGGCAGCGACAGGAAAACAATGTCCGCGGTCCGCGCCACTTCCGCCGCCGACCCGCAGTGGTGCGCGCCCAGCGCCGCCAGGCGGGCCATCGGCTCGGCCGCCAAGTCGTGCACGTGGACGGGCCGTCCCGACTTGCGGACCAGGTTGGCGCACATCGGTTCGCCCATGACGCCCAGCCCGATAAAGCCCAGCGTATCGTTGTTGCCGCTCATGTCGTCCTCCTTGGTTCTTTGCGGGGTATAGCCAGTTCGGGTACTGCCAGCAAGCTTAGGCAGCCGCCGGCTTCCCAGGTTTGAAAATTTGGCAACGCTACGTTCTCGTTTCGCGCCCCCCTCGACCGAAGAAAGGTGCGTTTCCTTTTTTTCAAGCCTGCGCGGCGCGAGCGTCGATACAGTGGTCTGCATTCGACGGCGGCGCGCCGCGCCCGCACGCGGCAACCGCAAGAAGGCAGAACGAACGGAGACGACATGCTGCTGCACACACTGGCCGACTATGGCGCACGCGAAAGCGCCGCGCGCCTTTCCGAGGACGTGCTGCACCACGCCAAGCGGGCGTTCCTGGACTGGCTGGCGGCCCTCTACCCCGGCACCCGCACCGCGCCCTGCCTGCAATTGCTGGGCGCGCACGGCGACGAGCTGGGACACGGCGCCAGCAGCCTGCCGGGCTGCGGCACCACGGCTTTCGCGCCCACAGCGGCCTGGATCAACGGCAGCGTGTCGCACGCGGTGGAGTTCGACGACATTTACCGCGACGCGGTCTATCACCCCGGATGCCCGACCATCGCCGCCGCGCTGGCCGTGGCGGAAGACCGCGCGGCCAGCGGCCGGGCGTTGCTGAACGCCATCGTCGCGGGCTACGAGATATCGACGCGCATCGGCGCCGCGGTGCAGCCGTCCCATTACCGCTATTTCCACACCACGGGCACGGTGGGCGGTTTCGGCGCGGCGGCGGCGGCCGCCGCCCTGGCGCGCCGGGCGATGCCGCAAGCCATGCTGCACGCGCTGGCCACGGCCGGCACCCTGGCCAGCGGCCTGCAGCAGGCCTTCCGCTCCGACGCCATGAGCAAGGCGTTGCATGCCGGCCATGCCGCCGAAGTGGGTGTGCGGGCGGGACTGGGCGCGGCGCACGGGCTGACCGGCGTGGCGGACATCCTGGAAGGCGAAGTGGGCTTCGGCGCCGCGCTGGCGCGCGATCCCGACTGGCGCCTGGCCACCGAGGCGCTGGGAGAGCGCTACAACATCGCCCGCATCACCCAGAAGAACCACGGCTGTTGCGGGCACACCTTCGCCGCCATCGATGCGGTGCTGGCGCTGCGCGCGCAGGGGCTGCGGCCGGAGGCGGTCCGGGCCATCGACGTGGACACGTACCAGATCGCGCTGGACGTGACGGGCAACTTCGCGCCGGCCACAGCATTCGAAGCGAAGTTCAGCCTGCCTTACGTGCTGAGCCACGCGCTGGTTCACGGCTCGGTGCGCCTGGACGCTTTCGGCGAACGGCGCCGCGCGGACGAAACGGTGCTCGGCCTGATGCGGCGCGTGGCGCTGCATGCCGATCCCGAGCTGAGCGCGCGCTTTCCCGGGCAGCGCGCCGCCCGCGTGCGCGTGGCCACGCGCGACGGGAGCAAGGTTTCACACTATGCCCCTTACCGCAAGGGCGATCCCGAAGCGCCGCTGTCCGACCAGGGCCTGTATCCAGCTGCATTTTTATGGACGGATGACCGACCTGCCGAACCACCTCCGCCGTTTCACGACTGGTAGTCATGAAATTGGCACCGTAGCAAGGGGGGTTGGGCTCAAGGCAAATCAAGACACCATAAGATTTGGCGATGTCTCCAAGACGCCCGAAGAGCGCGACCGCCATATCCATGGTCTCCTGATCGGTCAAACCAGAACGATCCCTGTTCTTTGGCGAGCCAAAGACGATTCGGTTTGCTCCCAGGCCCGCGCCAATGCGACATACTCCGGCAAGATGCTCGAGCATCGCATCTCGCGAATCTTGCGGGCCAAAGACGTTCAAACCCGTTGTGCCGAACAGCAAAGCCTGCATGCCCGTGATTTCGATGCCACGCTCAAGCCACCAGGCTCTGACACGGACAATGTCCTTGTCAGTTGCCTTGCCCGGCTCGGGGAAATATTTGCCTGGAGCGATATCAATCGCGTCCACATTATGGCGCCGAAGCAAGGCCGCTATAGCTTTGTCCTCGGTGGTATCCCAGGCGATATTTGAAATAGCCAACCTCAAGATTTCACTCCCGAATCAGCGCTTCTCGTAAGCGGCTCGGATTGCGCATAGGCTCTGATTGCCTGGACGGTTTCGCGGACACCATATTGATAACGCCCCGAACCTCCGAATAATTGANGGACGGTGGCGCGCCACGCCCGCGCTGGAGCGCGCGGCGATACTGCGCCGGGCCGCGGATCTCATGCGCGAGCGCATCGCGCAGCTGGCCTGGCTCATCACGCGCGAGCTGGGCAAGCCCCTGGCCGAATCGGAAAAAGAAGTCGTCACCGCGGCCGAGATGTTCGAGTGGGGCGCGGAGGAAGCGCGGCGCGCCTACGGGCGCCTGATTCCCGCGCGCGCCGCTGGCATGCGCCAGATGGCGATGCCGGAACCCATCGGGCCGGTGGCCGCGTTTTCGGGCTGGAATGCGCCGGCTATCACGCCTTCGCGCAAGATCTCAGGCGCCCTGGCGGCAGGGTGCAGCATTGTCATCAAGCCTTCGGAGGAAACGCCGGCGGTGGCCCTGGAGATCACCCGGGCCCTGCAGGACGCGGGCCTGCCCGCGGGCGTGCTCAACATGGTGTTCGGCGATCCGGGCGCCATTTCGCGCCAGCTGATCGAATCGCCGCACATCCGCATGGTGACCTTCACCGGCTCCACCGCCATCGGCCGCGAGGTGGCGACGATGGCGGCGCGGGGCCTCAAGCGCGCCACGCTGGAACTGGGCGGACATGCGCCGGTGCTGGTGTTCGACGACGCCGATGCCGAGAGCGCCGCCGCCGCGCTGGTGGCGGCCAAGTTCCGCAATAGCGGCCAGGTCTGCACCTCGCCCACGCGCATCTACGTGCAGCGTGCGCTATTCGAGCGCTTCGCGGAAGCGTTCGCTGCCGGCGCGGCACGGCTGCGCGTGGGAAACGGGCTGGAGGCGGGCGTGCAGATGGGGCCGCTGGCGAATCCGCGCCGGCTGGAAGCCATGCGCAACATGGTGGCCGATGCCCGCGCGCAGGGTGCGCAAGTGCTGGCCGGCGGCGATGCGCCCGGCCTGCCGGGCTGGTTCTGGCTGCCCACGGTGCTGCGCGGCGCGGGAACTGAAAGCCTGGCCGCCAACGTCGAGCCTTTCGGCCCGCTGGCCCTGCTGCATCCGTTCGATGGCATGGAAGACGGGCTGGCGCTGGCCAACCGCCTGCCGTTCGGCCTGGCGGCCTACGTCTTCACGCACGATCTCGCGCGTGCGCAGCAGGCCGCCGATGGCATACAGAGCGGCGTGGTCTGCGTCAATCATTGCCAGGCTTCGATGCCCGAGACGCCGTTTGGCGGGTACAAGGACAGCGGCCTGGGCCGGGAGGGCGGCATCGAAGGGCTGCAGGAATTCATGCAGACCAAATACGTCAGTCAGCGCGCGAGCTGACGCCCGCGCCACCGCGCGGCAACAAGCGCGGGGCGCTCCCCATAGGAGACAAACATGAAGCACAGCGCAGTGTTCGTCCTGGTCCTGGCCGCGACCGGCCCTGTCCAGGCGGCGGGGATTTCCGACGATGTGGTGCGCATCGGCGTGCTCACCGATCTATCCGGCGCCTACTCGGGCAATGTCGGGCCGGGTTCGGTGCTCGCCACGCGGCTGGCCATCGAAGACGTGGGAGGCAACGTCCTGGGCAAGCCGGTGGAGATGCTGTCCGCGGACCATCTGAACAAGACAGACGTGGCGGCGGGCCGGGCACGCGAATGGATGGACCGCGAGAAGGTCGACGTCATTACGGAGCTGGGCAACAGCGCCGTGGCACTGGCAGTGATGAACATCGCGCGCGAGAAGCGCCGGATGACCATGGTGACGGGAGCGGGCGCCATGCGCATCACCGGCGAGGATTGCGCGCCCACGAACGTGCAGTGGGTGTACGACACCTATGCGCTGGCCAAGGTGGGCACGCTGCCGTTGGTCGAGAGCGGCGCGCGCAAGTGGTATTTCGTTACCGCCGATTACGCGTTCGGGCATTCGCTGGAGGCCGACGGCGCGCGGTTCGTGAAACAGGGCGGCGGCACGGTGCTGGGCTCGGCGCGCTATCCGTTTCCCGGCAATGACTTTGCGTCCTTCCTGCTGTCGGCGCAGGCCAGCGGCGCCGACGCCGTGGCCTTCGCCAGCGCGGGCGCGGACCTGCAGAACGAGATCAAGCAGGCGCGCGAGTTCGGCCTGGCGGACCGGCAGCGCCTGGTCGCGATGCTGATGAGCATTGCCGACGTGCATGGCGTAGGCCTGGAGGCGGCGCAGGGCATGACGTTCGCCGAAACCTTCTACTGGGACATGGACGACGAGACGCGGGCGTTCGCCCGCCGTTTCCGGCAGGCGTCGGGCAAGATGCCCACGGCGCTGCAGGCCGGCCAGTATTCCGCGGTGCTCAGCTATCTGCGCGCGGTGGAAAAGGCCGGTTCGGACGATGTGGAAGCGGTCATGAACGCCTTGCGCAGCATGAAGATCCACGACGCCTTCGCCCGCAACGCGCGATTGCGCGCCGACGGCAAGCTGATTCATGACACGTATGTCGTGCAGGTCAAGACCCCGGAGGAGTCCAAGGGGCCTTGGGATTACTACCGCATCGTCAAGACCATTCCCGGCGACCAGGCCTTTGTGCCGCTTGCGGAAAGCCAGTGCAAGCTGGCCAAGGGCGGCTCATGAGCGCGCTGCCCGAATACGAGGCCTACGCGGTCCGCTATGCGACAACGCAGCGCCGTAGCCTGGACAACTTTCTGGCGCGCAACGACTTGCACGACGGGCCGATGGCGCTGGACTTCTATTTCTGGCTGCTGCGCGGCCACGGCCGCAACATCGTCGTCGATACGGGTTTCAGCGCTGCGTCGGCGCGTGCGAGAAACCGGCGGTTCCTGCTGACGCCGTGCGACGCACTGGCGGCGCTGGGACTGGGGGCCGGGGACATTGGCGACGTGGTGCTGACCCACCTGCACTACGACCATGCCGGCAACCTGGATCTGTTCGACCGCGCGACCATCCACGTGCAGGAGGCCGAGATGGCCTACGCGACCGGCCGTTGCATGTGTTTTGCGCCGCTGCGCCATTTTTTCTCAGCGGACGACGTGGCGGCCCTGGTGCGCCAGGTCTATGCCGAACGGGTGCGCTTCCATGACGGCAGCGCAGCGCTTGCGCCCGGCGTGGAGCTTCATCGCATCGGCGGGCATACGCCCGGCCTGCAGATCGTGCGCGTGCACACCGCGCGCGGCTGGGTGGTGCTGGCTTCCGATGCGCTGCACTATCGGCGCAATCTGGCCGACGACAATCCGTTTCCGGCCATCTACAACCTGGGCGACATGCTGCATGGCTACGAACGCCTGCGCGCCATGGCCTCGACCGAAGACCATATCGTGCCGGGCCACGACCCGGAGGTGGCCCGGCGCTACCCCGAGGCCGCGCCGGGCATCTACCGGCTGGACTTCGACCCGCAAGGAGAATGACTGTGATGTTTCAAGACCTGCTGCCGCGCGATTTCGCCGACCGCGTCAATTGCCGCGAACGCCTGACGTGGCGCGGCCGGCACCTGGATACGGATTTCCTGCTCGAAGCGGGCGATGCGGCCTGGCTCATCGGGATGCGCCGCGGCCGCATCGAAAGCGTGCGCGGCGGACCGTTCGTCATGCCGCGCTGGCGGTTCGCGCTGCGGGCCGAACGCGGAGTATGGGAGCGCTTTCTGCAGCCCCGGCCCGAGCCGGGTTTTCACGACATCATGGCGCTGATCAAGTTCCGCCGGCTGCGCGCCGAAGGCGACCTGTATCCGCTGATGTGCAACCTGCTTTATTTCAAGGAAGTGCTCGAATGCGCACGGAAAGAGGGAGCGCAATGAAACCCGACATCGACTTCGAACCGGCCGTGGGCCGCTATCTGCGCCTGAACATCGCAGGCGAGCCGCACCGCGTCTACGTTGAGACGGCGGGGCAGGGCGTGCCGCTGCTCTGCCTGCACACGGCGGGGGCCGATACACGGCAGTACCGGGCGCTGCAGAATGACGCCGGCATTCTGGAACGCTTCCAGGTCATTGCCTTCGACCTGCCGTGGCACGGCAAGTCGTCGCCGCCGGCGGGCTGGCACCAGTGTCGCTACCGGCTCACCACCCAGGGCTACGAGGCGGCCGTGCTGGCGGTGGCCGACGCGCTGGCGCTGGCGCGGCCGCTGGTCATGGGCTGCTCCATCGGCGGGCGCATGGTGCTGCATCTGGCCCTGTCGCATCCGGACCGTTTCGGCGGGGCGATCGGCCTGCAGTCCGGCGCGCACGTGGACCCTTATTACGACCTGGAGTGGCTGAACCGGCCCGATGTGCACGGCGGCGAGGTTTGCGCCGGCATCGTGTCGGGGCTGATCGGGCCGGGCAGCCCCGAGGTCCACCGCTGGGAAACGCTGTGGCACTATATGCAGAGCGGCCCGGGCGTGTTCCAGGGCGACCTGCATTTCTATACCGCGGACGGCGACATCCGCGAGAAGGCGGCGGCCATCGACACCCGCCGCTGCCCGCTCTGGCTGCTTACGGGCGAGTACGACTATTCATGCACGCCCGAAGATACGGCGCATCTGGGCGAGCGTATCGCCGGGGCGCGCTGGCAGATCATGGAGGGCATGGGGCACTTTCCGATGAGCGAGGATCCGGACCGCTTTCTGCGCTATCTGCGGCCGGTGCTCGAGGAGGCGGCCGCCGGTCGCGCCGCGCGCCTGGATTGAACGCGCCGCCCGGCGCGGCTCAGGCTGTTTCGGGCGCGCGCAGGGCCTGCAGCAGTTCGTGCGCGGCGCCGCCCAGGTCGCGCGGCGACCGCACGCACACGAAGAACTGGCGCTCGGCCCAGCCGTCGCGCAGGCGCAGCAGCGCCAGCCCCATGGCGTGCAGGTAATTGCGCGCGATCGCTTCCGGCACGATGCCGATGCCCACGCCCTCGCGGATCATGCGGCAGCGCGTTTCGAAGTTCGACACCTGCAGTTTCACATTGGGCGGGCGCGACAGGCTCGTGCCCGCGTAGGCCAGGAACTGGTCCAGCGAATGCCGGGGAAAGTACCCCAACAGCTCATAGTCCAGCGCCTCTTCGAGGAAAAGCTCGCCGCGCCCGGCCAGGGGATGGCCCAGCGGCACCACCAGTCCGACGCGGTCGCGGCGGAACGGATAGGACTCCACGCCGGGCATGGGATAGTCCGCATGGTAGATGCCGATGTCCACGGTGCCCTCTGCGACCAGCCGCGGAATGTCGTAGCTGTGCCGGTCCAGGAGATCCACGCTTACGTCGCTGCGTCCGGCCAGGAAGCGCCCCATGACGGCGGGCAGGAACTGCAGGATGGTGGAGGGATTGGCCGCCAGCTTCACCTTGGCCTGGCCGTTGGCCGAAAAGCGCTGCACGGCCTGTTCGGTCAGTTGCACGCTGCGCAGGATGGCCTTGGCCCGCTGGTACAGCAGCACGCCCGCCTGCGTGGGCTCCACGCCCCGTCCGTGGCGCAGGAGCAGGACCCGGTCGAGCTGGCGCTCCAGCTCCGCCACCCGCTTGCTCGCGGCGGAGGTGACCAGGTTTTCCCTTTCCGCCGCCTTGGACAGGCTTTTCTCCTCCACCGCCGCCACGAAAATCTCGAGCGCGGGTATATCGAGCTTTTTCATAGCGGCACACTATACCCGAGCGCCCGGTCCGAAGCGGATGTGTTGCGGTGCACAATCCTAGTGCGAAATTCGGTGCGCGAGCACCGCTATGGATCGTTATGTGTTTGTCGCGCAACGGTTTTTTCCGGCGTGCTGCGGCGCTTATTGCGATGCAGCAAACTCAGGCCTACGATGAAACTGCGATCACCCCTCGCGCTTTCTCAAGGAGAGAATCATGAGCAACACCGCATTGAAGAATGCCCGCCTGTCGGACTCGCTCGAGCAGTCCCTGATCCGCGAGGCCGTCAAGGCGGAGAGCCTGTCCGGCCCGTTCAGCCGCCGCGGCTGGCGGCGGCTCAAGGTGCGCCTGGCGCGTTTTGGCGGGGCGATCGGCGAAGTGCTGCACGATATGGACGCGGGCCGCAGGCAGCATCCCGTGATTTCCGCCTACCACTGACCCGCCGTGCGCGGGCGGCCTGGAGCGCGCCGGCCCGCGAGCGGCCGCCTGTGCGGACTACGCCAGCGCATCCCACACCAGATAGCCGTCCAGCAGGATGATCGCGGCGGTGGCCGCGATGGCGGCGGCGGCCCATCCGCCGCGCAGCGCATGGCGGCCCATCAGGCTGGCGCGCCGCGCCAGCAGCACCAGCGGCACCAGGGCGAAGGGCAGGGCCAGGCTGAGGATCACCTGGCTCAGCACCAGCAGGCCGTCCGGATCCTGGCCGCCGGAATGAATGAGCAGCCCCACGGCCGCCGCGCCCGCGACCAGGCGCGTGAACAGGGCGCGGCGGCGGTCGCTCCAGCCCTGCCGGACCTGGAATCCGCGCGAAAGAATGCGTCCGGCCAGCACGCCGGTGATGGTCGAACTCTGGCCGGCGGCGTACAGCGCCACCGCGAAGACCAGGGCCGCGCCCAAGCCCAGCGTCTGACCGATGACCGCATGGGCCGCATCCAGGCTGGACACCGCCAGGCCGGCGCCCGACAGCGAGGCCGCCGCCACGATCATGATGGCCGAGTTGATCAGCATAGCCACGCCGAGCGACACCATGGTGTCGTTGCGGGCCACCCGCATGGCCATGCCGCGCGCCTGCGGCGGCAATTGGCGGGCGCGCTGCGCCAGCGAGCCGGAATGCAGGTAGAGGTTGTGCGGCATGAGCGTCGCGCCCAGGATGCCCAGCGCGATCATGAAGCCCTCGGGGTCGCGCAGCGCCCGTCCGGTCTGCGCGACGCCCCCGGCCATCGCGGTCCAGGACGGATTGGCCTCGAAGAGCAGGAAGACGAAAGACATGGCCACCACCGCCAGCAGCGCGGCGATGACGCGCTCGTGCCGGTCGGCGTTGCCGCGGGCCAGGGCCAGCACCACGAAGGTTCCCACCCCCGTGACGGCCACGCCGGCGAGCAAGGGCAGGCCGAAGAGCAGGCGCAGCGCGATAGCGCCGCCGATCAGTTCGGCCAGCGCCGTGGCGAGAATGGCGGCCTCGCCGGCCAGCCAGGCGGCTTTGGCCACGCGCGGGGAAAGATGGCGGGCGGTGAGGGTGGCCAGGTCTTCGCCGGTGGCCAGGGCCAGGCGCGACACCAGCACCTGGAAGCCGAGCGCCAGGAAGGCCGAGGCGAAGACCACCATGAGCAGCCCGTAGCCGTAGCCGCTGCCGCCGGCGATGTCGGTGGCCCAGTTGCCCGGGTCGATGTAGCCGACGGCGACAAGCATGCCCGAGCCCACCATGCGCCGCAGGCTGGCGGAAAGTTGGACATTGTGCCGGGCGGCCCGGCCGCCCGAGATCGCGAGAATCAGACCCGTCATACGGCACTCCTGAGAATGGTTCTCATTTTCTTGAGGTGCCGGGGCCGCGTCAAATTGATTTTGGGCAGGGCGGCCATAGGCGGGCCCAATCGGCCCGCCCTGCGCCGCCGCCCGCGCGCCATCAAGACTTCAGCTTGGCGTCCATGGTGATCCTGGCGTTGAGCGCTTTGGAAACCGGGCAGCCCTTTTCGGCCTTGCGCGCGGCGTCTTCGAAGGCCTGCGCGCTCGCGCCGGGGATCACGGCTTCCACGGAAAGATGCACGGCGGTGATGGCGAAGCCGCCGTCCTGCTTGTCCAGCGTGACTTCGGCCCGGGTGTCCAGGCGTTGCGCGACCATGCCGGACTCGGCCAGGATGTTGGAAAGGGCCATGGTGAAGCAGCCCGCATGGGCCGCGCCCAGCAGTTCTTCGGGGTTGGTGCCTGGCACGTCTTCGAATCGGGTATTGAAACCATAGGGCTGGTCCTTGAGCGCGCCGCTCTGCGTGGATAGCGTGCCCTTGCCGGTCTTCAGGTCGCCGGACCAGGCGGCGGTGGCGGTTTTCTTCATGCTCGTCTCCCTGTAGCGGCCGCGTCGGAGGCGGCCATTGAGAAAAAGCGCGCCGCACAGGGCGCGGCTCGACCCATGATACGGTGCGCCCGGCGAGCGGCAAACGGCGCGGCGCGCGCATCCGCAAGCCGATGTAACGGCGGCGCGGGCCGCGCTTGCCAGCCTGTGCGCGCGCCTGCACACTGGGAAGCTGGCCAGACAACGCAACCGGGGATACAGATGGTAGTGATCGATACCGTGCAGACGCGGCACGCGCTGCATTTCGAGGCCGTGATCGCGGCGCTGCGGGATGCCTTCCGCCAGGGGGCGACGGTTCCCCCGCGCCACGTGCATGCCATCGAGTCCGGGGGCGCGCACGGCACCTCGCTCATCATGCCGGCCTGGAACGAGCGGGGATATTTCGGGGTGAAGGTCATCAACATCTTCCCCGAGAATACGCGCCAGTCGCTGCCGGGCCTGCACGCCACCTACAACCTGTACAGCGCGCGCACGGGCGTGCCGCTGGCCCAGGTGGACGGCGACGTGATCACCGCGTTCCGCACCGCTGGAGCGGCGGCGCTGGGCGCTTCCTATCTGGCCCGTCCCGACGCGGGCGAGCTGCTCATCCTGGGGTCGGGCCGCGTGGCCAGCCTAGTGGCTCCCGCCATGCGCTGCGTGCGTCCCATACACCGGGTGCGCGTCTGGAACGTGCGCCCGGCGGGGGCGGACAACCTGGCCGCCTCGCTGCGCGCGCAGGGCTTCGACGCGGAGAGCGTGGACGACCTGGAAGCGGCGGTGCGGGAGGCGGACATCGTCAGTTGCGCCACCCTGTCGACCGAGCCGCTGGTGCATGGCGCCTGGCTCAAGCCCGGCGCGCACCTGGACCTGATCGGCAGCTTCAAGCCCGAAATGCGCGAGACGGACACGGCCTGCTTCGACGGCACGGAAGTCTATGTGGACACGGACGAAGCGCCGGCCAAGGCGGGCGACCTGCTGGCGGCGTTCGACGCCGGCGTGCTGACGCCCGCCGAGCTGCGCGGCACGCTGGCCGGCCTGGTGGCGGGCAAGGCGCCGGGGCGCTCGGGGCCGCAGGCCGTCACGGTGTTCAAGGCGGTGGGCAGCGCGCTCGAAGACCTGACGCTGGCCGCGCTGGTTTACGAGGCCGTGACCGGAAAGGGGCCGTACTGAGTCAGGCACAATAGCGCCAATGTTTTCACTGTCTTCAAGAGCCGTCATGCCGCGTCTTACCCTTCGCCTCGCCTGCGCCGCCGCGCTGGCCATTCCCTTGCTTGCCCGGGCCGAAATCGTCATCGGCGTGGACGTCTCCACTACCGGGCCGGCCGCCGCCATCGGCATCCAGACCAACAACGCCATCCGCCTGTGGCCCGACACGCTGGGCGGCGAGCCGGCGCGCTACGTGGTGCTGGACGACGGCACCGACGTCAGCCGCGCCGTGAAGAACATGCGCAAGCTCACGTCCGAAGACAAGGTCGACGCCATCGTCGGCCCCAACATCACGGCGGCGGCGCTGGCCGCGCTGGACGTGCTGGCCGAAACCGGCACCCCCATGGTGGCGCTGGCGGCCTCCAGCGTCATCGTCGAGCCGCAGTCCGATCCCAAGCGCGCCTGGGCGTTCAAGATGCCGCAGAACGACTCCCTCATGGCCTCGGCTCTGGTGCAGGACATGAAGAAAAAGGGCTACAAGACCGTGGGCTTCATCGGCTTCGCGGATTCGTACGGCGACAGTTGGTGGAAGGAATTCACCGCCGCCGCCGGCCGGGACCTCGAGGTCGTCGCCCAGGAGCGCTTCCAGCGCACCGACGCCTCGGTGGTGGGCCAGGCGCTGAAAGTCATCGCCGCCCGGCCCGACGCCGTTCTCATCGCCGGCTCGGGCACCCCGGCCGCACTGCCCCAGAAAACGCTGCTCGAACGCGGTTATACCGGCGCCATTTACCAGACGCACGGCATCGGCACGCTGGAATTCCTCCAGGTGGGCGGCAAGGACGTGGAGGGCACGCTGTTCCCCACCGGCCCGGGCGTGGTGGCGCGCGAGCTGCCCGACGACAACCCCGTCAAGCCGGTTGCCGTGGCCTTTGCCGACAAGTACGAAAAGCAGTACGGCGCCCATACCCTGACGCAGTTCGCCGGCGACGCCTACGGCGCCTGGATGTTGCTCGATTCGGCCGTCGCGCGCGCGCTCAAGACCGGCGCCCGGCCAGGCACGCCCGAATTCCGCGCCGCCCTGCGCGATGCCCTGGAATCGACGCGCGGCCTGATCGTGCCCAACGGCGTGCTCAATATCTCCAAGACCGACCACCAGGGTTTCGACGAGCGCGCGCGCGTCATGGGGGTGGTGAAGGACGGGCGGTTCTCCTACGCGAAATAAGCGCCTACGCTTCGTAACCTGCTCTCACGGACCGAGGGGAGCAGGGGCTTTGGGCAGGCTGCGGCCTGCTTTTTCTTGTGCTATTGATTAGTGTAGAAATGATTTATTCGCGTATTATTTTTGGCGAAGCCTTTTTCGATAAATACATCAGGGAGAAAACGCCATGACTTTGCTCCAGACCAAACGACTGCTTGCCGCCGTCAGCCTGGGCCTGCTTGCCGCCTGCTCGGATTCGGGCTCCGATTCCGATTCCAAGCCGGCGCCGACCGCCAAGGAGCCCGCCGCGGCGGCCGGCACCCTGGAAGCCGCGCGCGCGGCGGGCAAGATCCGCATCGGCTATGCCAACGAGGCGCCCTTTGCCTATATGGACAGTAAGCAAGGCAAGGTGACGGGCGAATCCGTGGAAATCGCGCGGGTGATCCTCAAGCGCATGGGCATCAACGAGGTCGAGGGCGTGCTGACCGAGTTCGGCTCGCTCATTCCCGGCCTGCAGGCCAAGCGGTTCGACATTATCGCGGCGGGCATGTACGTCACGCCCGAGCGCTGCCAGCAGGTCGTGTTTTCCAATCCCACCTACGGCGTGGGCCAGGCCTTCCTGGTGAAGCAGGGCAATCCCAAGAACCTGCACAGCTATGAAGACATCGCCAAGAATCCCGATGCCAAGCTGGGCGTGGTGGTGGGCGCCATCGAGTCGGAATACGCTTCCAAGCTCAACGTGCCGCCTGCTCAGGTGGCGGTGTTTCCGGACGCGGTGAGCGCGCTGTCCGGGGTGCAGGCCGGCCGCGCCGACGCCTACGCCGCCACGGCGCTCACGGTGAACGACCTGCTCAACAAGACCGACCAAAGCAGCGGCCTGGAGAAGGCCCGGCCCTTCACCGACCCGGTGATCGACGGCAAGAGCGTGCGCGGCTACGGCGCCTACGCCTTCCGCACCGAAGACAAGGCGTTTGCCGACGCGTTCAACGCGGAACTGGCCAAGTTCGTGGGCACCGAGGAGCACAAGAAGCTCGTGGCGCCGTTCGGCTTTACCGACCAGGAGATGCCCCAGGGCATGACCGCCGCCAAACTTTGCGGCCAGCAGCAATAAAGAAGAAGGGGCGTCCATGTCGCTCGTACCGGAGCATCTCGCCGAGCTGCTGCCGCCGCTGCTGCAAGGGCTGGGCGTGACCCTGCGCATCATGGCGGGGGCGGCGGCCCTGGCCGTGCCGCTGGCCGTGGCCGCCGGCATCGGACGGCTGTCCCCCATCGCGCCCCTGCGCTGGATCGCCGCGGTATACGTGGAAGTGTTCCGCGGCACTTCGGCGCTGGTGCAGCTTTTCTGGTTCTACTTCGTGCTTCCGCTGTTCGGCATGCAGCTTCCGGCCATGCTGGTGGGCATCGTGGTGCTCGCGCTCAATGCGGGCGCCTATGGCGCCGAGGTCGTGCGCGGCGCGATCCGCGCGGTGCCGCCCGGCCAGCGCGAGGCGGGCATCGCGCTGAATCTCACGCGCGGGCAGATCATGCGGCGCGTGGTGTTGCCGCAGGCCATTCCGGCCATGCTGCCGCCGGCCGGCAATCTGCTGATCGAACTGCTCAAGAACACCGCGCTGGTGTCGCTCATCACCATTACCGACCTCACGTTCCGCGGGCAGCTGCTGCGCAGCGAAACCCTGCGCACCACCGAGATTTTCACGCTGATCCTGTTCTTGTATTTCTTGGTGGCCCTGTTGATCACGGCGTGCGTGCGCCTGCTGGAGCGAAGGGTGCGGGTGCGATGAATCCTGTTTTCGATTGGTCTTTCGCGCTGGAGATCCTGCCCACGCTGGGCGCGGCGCTGGTCGTCACGGTGCAGGCCACGGTGCTGGGCATGCTGGTGGCGGTCACGCTGGGCCTGGCGCTCGCGCTGCTGCGCCGCGCGCGTCTGGCGATCGTGTCGCTGCCGGCGGCGTTCTTCATCGAGTTCGTGCGCAGCACGCCGCTGCTGGTGCAGATGTATTTCCTGTTCTACGTGCTGCCTCTGACGGGCGTGCGGATGTCGCCGCTGGCCACCGGCGTGCTGGCGCTGGGCGTGCACTACGCGGCCTATTGCGCCGAGGTCTACCGCGCGGGCATCGAGAGCGTGCCCAGGGGGCAGCTGGAGGCCGCCACCGCGCTTAACCTGTCGCGCTGGGACACGGCGGCCCGCATTGTGCTGCCCCAGGCCATCCCGCCGGTGGTGCCGGCGCTGGGCAATTACCTGGTGGCCATGTTCAAGGACACGCCGCTGCTGTCGGCCATTACCGTGCTCGAGCTGCTGCAGCAGAGCAAGATGATAGGCTCGGCCACGTTCCGCTACACCGAGCCCCTGACGCTGGTGGGCGCGCTTTTTCTCGTGCTCAGCCTGATCGCGGCGTGGGGGGTGCGCAGGCTGGAGGCCAGGCTGCAACGATATGGAGGAAAGCGATGAGCGCCGCGATCAAGATCCGGAACCTGTACAAGCGCTACGGCGAGCTGGAGGTGCTCAAGGGCATAGACCTGGACATCCCGGCGGGCCAGACCGTGTCCGTGATCGGGCCGTCGGGTTCGGGCAAGTCCACCCTGCTGCGGGTCCTGATGACGCTGGAGCGCCCCACCAGCGGCGAGATCGAAATAGACGGCGTGCCCATGTGGACCGACGCGAAGGGCCGTCCAGCCGGGCCGAATTCGGCCCACGTGCGCCAGGTGCGGGGCAAGATCGGCATGGTGTTTCAGCACTTCAACCTGTTCCCGCACATGACGGCGCTGGGCAATGTGATGGAGGCGCCGATGCGCGTGCAGGGCCTTTCTCGCGACGCGGCGCGCGAGCGCGCCGCCCAGTACCTGGACATGGTGGGCCTGGGCGACAAGCTCGACGTGTACCCGGCGCAGCTGTCGGGCGGGCAGAAGCAGCGCGTGGGCATCGCGCGGGCCCTGGCCATGCGGCCGGAGATCATGCTGTTCGACGAAGTGACGTCGGCCCTGGACCCCGAATTGGTGGGCGGCATCCTGCAGATCATGCGCGACCTTTCGGCCCGGCGCAGCATGACCATGATCATCGTGACCCACCAGATGAAATTTGCCGAGCGCAGCTCCGACCGCACGCTGTTTTTCGACCAGGGCAATATCGTCGAAGACGCGGACTCCGCCGCGCTCTTCGGCCAGCCGCGCGAAGAGCGCACCCGGCAGTTCCTGGACTCGGTGATCGAGGGCCAGTAGGCCCGCGCCGCCGCGCGGGCGGCGGGTTATGCTTGGCCATTCATCCGTTCACGTTCACCGTACCGAGGCCACCTCATGAGTCTGTTGTTCAGTCCGGCCGCGATCGGCAAGCTCGCGCTCGCCAACCGCATCGTCATTGCGCCCATGTGCGAATACTCGGCCGAGGAGGGCTGCGCCACCGACTGGCACATGATCCATCTGGGGCACCTGGCGCTGTCGGGCGCCGGGTTGCTGTTCACCGAGGCCACCGCCGTCGAGCCGGAGGGCCGCATTTCGCCGGGCGACCTGGGCCTGTGGTCTGACGAAACCGAAGCCGCCCTGGGCCGCGTCGTCCGGGCCGTGCGCCGCTATTCGCCTGTCCGGCTGGGCATCCAGCTCGCTCATGCGGGGCGCAAGGCATCCAGCAACGCGCCCTGGAACGGCGGCCAGCTCGTGCCGCCCAG
>NZ_LHSJ01000098.1:0-13684 GCF_001270295.1 Achromobacter sp. DMS1
GCTGCGCCTGGCCGGGGCGCTGGATGCGGAATCGCGGGTGGTGGCGGTGCTCACCTCGGATGGGCGGCGGGGCTGAGCGCCTCGATGCCGAAGGCTTCCGCCAGCGGGGCGAGCGCCGCGCGCAGGCAGGTGGCCCAGTAGCGCCCCGCCTCGGACAGCGGCCTGCCGTCGTGCAGGATCATGTGGCATTCGAAATGCACGGCGGCCGCCAAGGGCCGGTGGGCCAGGCCGGCGGGCTCCAACCCCACGGCCGTCGCCGGGATTGGCCACGCCCACGCCATGGCCCGCGAGCGCGAGCTGGCACACGGTGTGCGAATACGGCGTCTCGATCGCCGGGCGCAGCGGCGTCCCGGCCTGCCGGGCCAGCGCATCCAGGCGCTTGCGCGAGCCGTCCTCGGCGTTGAGCGCGATGAGCGGCACTTCGGCGAGCTGCGCCAAGTCCACCGTCTGCAGGCGCGACAGCGGATGGGCGCGGGGGAACACCGCCAC
This sequence comes from Achromobacter sp. DMS1, assembly GCF_001270295.1. Classification (NCBI taxonomy): domain Bacteria; kingdom Pseudomonadati; phylum Pseudomonadota; class Betaproteobacteria; order Burkholderiales; family Alcaligenaceae; genus Achromobacter; species Achromobacter sp. DMS1. Next base: position 490 of record NZ_LHSJ01000098.1, read on the forward strand.
CGCACGCAGGCAGGCCAGCCGGTGGCCGCGCAGCCCCTCCAGTTCCGACTCGTCGGCCACTACGGCCAGGTCCAGCTCGCCCGACACCACCATGTCGCGCAGCGTGTTGGAATCGCGGATCTGCAGGTAGAGCGGCGTGTCGGGATAGCGCTCGCGGAACCGCGACAGCGTGCCGCTGAGCACCGCGCCGCCATAGGCGTGGATGCAGCCCACCCTGAGGCGTGGCTGCGCGACGCCGCGGATGGCCCGTACCTTGCGGCCCAGGCTTTCCAGCCCCAGGTTCAGGCGCCGGATCTCCTCGTACAGCAGGGTGGCTTCGGGTGTGCGGCGCATGCGCTGGCGCACCCGCTCGAACAGACGCAGCTCCAGGGCGGCCTCCAGCGCGGCCAGCGTGGCGCTGACCGTGGCGGGCGAGACGTCGAGCCGGCGCGCCGCCGCGGTGACGCTCTCCGTCTCGTAGACCGTGCGGAACGTCTCGATCTGGCGCAGCGTGAAGCTCATGGCCGCTTAGAGGCGCTGCAGGTCCAGCAGCACCCGCCGGGTGGAAAGCGGGCGTCCGGCGAGGTTTTCTTCGAGCCGGGTGCGCAGGTCGCGCCGCAGCCCGGGCTCGACGGCCGGGTCGTCGAAATCGGGCGGCTCGCTGTCCACCCCGTATCCCGTCTCGTTGAGCAGCGTCCATTCGAAGCGCCGCAGCGCGCCGGCCGCGCGGGAGCCGCCGGCCAGTTGCTGCAGGGCCGTATCGTAGGCGTCGAAGAGCAGCGGATGCGCGTCTTCGCGCGGCAGCAGGCGCAGCAGCAGCTCGTTCATGTACCAGGCGGACATGAGCGCCGTGCCGTTGAGCAGGCGCACGCCCACGATCTCGGCGCGGGTGAGGGTCTTGACCTCGCCGTTGCCGGTCCAGGAAAGCAGCAGGGGCTGGAAGGCCGAGAGCACCGGCCGCAGCGTGGAGTATGGGCGCTTGGCGCCCTTGGCGACCATGGCCACGCAGCCGTGGTCGCGAGTGAAGGTCTGGATGACGAGCGAGGTCTCGCGCCAGGCCGTCGCGTGCAGCATGTAGCCCGGATGGTCCTGGACGCGCGGCGCCCTTCTACTCATAGCCCAGGTCGCGCAGCGCGCCTTCGCGCTCGGACCAGCCCTTGCGCACCTTGATGTACACCTCCAGGTGCACGGGCTTGTCCAGCAGCTTGGCGATGTCCTGGCGCGCCTCGGTGGCGATGCGCTTCATGTGCATGCCGCCCGCACCCAGCAGGATGGGCCGGTGGCTTTCCCGTTCGACCACCACACAGGCCGCGATGCGCGCGCCGCGGTCGTTTTCTTCCCATTGCTCGATGACCACGGTACAGCCGTAGGGCAGCTCGTCGCCCACCAGGCGGAAGATCTTCTCGCGCACCAGCTCGGCGGCGATGAAGCGCATGGGCCGGTCGGTGAGCGTGTCTTCCTCGAACATGGGCTCGCCTTCGGGCAGGCGGGCGGCGATCTCGTCGAGCAGCTGGTCGAGCTGCTGGTTGCGGGTGGCGCTCACGGGCACCACGGCGCCGTACGGATGCAGCGCCATGATCTTGGACACGAAGGGAAAGAGCTCGTCGCGGTTCTTGAGCGCGTCGATCTTGCTGATGGCGAGGATGGTGCGCTCGGGCGCCGGCAGCAGCGGCAGCAGCTTGGCGTCGCCCTCCGACCACTTGCCGGCCTCGACCACGTGCACCACCACGTCCACGTCCGCCAGCGCCTGCGTGACCACGCGGTTCATCATGCGGTTCATGGCGCCGCCGTGGCGCGTCTGGAAGCCCGGCGTGTCCACGAACACGAACTGCTCGCGCTCGCGCGTCAGCACCCCATGAATGCGATGGCGGGTGGTCTGCGCCTTGCGCGAGACGATGGAAATCTTGGAACCGATGAGGGCGTTGGTCAGGGTGGACTTGCCCACGTTGGGGCGTCCCACGATGGCGACGAAGCCGGTGCGGAAAGGGGTATCGCTCATTTGATCTCTTGCGCCACTGCCACCGGCAGCGACAATTGCGCGGTCTTGCGCGCCTTGCCCGACTTGCGGGCGCTCTTGGCGGCCGGGCCCAGGGCCTGCACGGCCTCCAGCGCCAGCTTGGCCGCGGACTGCTCCGCCGCCCGCCGGCTCGCGCCCGCCGCCGTGACTTTGATTTCCAGCGCGGCGATGGCGCACTCGACCTCGAACTGCTGGCTGTGCGCCGCGCCGTGCGTGGCCACCACCGTATAGGCCGGCAGGGCCAGCTTGCGGCCCTGCAGGTATTCCTGCAGCAGCGTCTTCGCGTCCTTGCCCAGGGTCTTGGGATCCATGGAAGCCAGCACCGGCTGGTACTGGCGCACGATGACGCGGCGCGCGGCGTCGAAGCCCGCGTCCAGGAACACCGCCCCGAAGATGGCCTCGACCGTGTCGGCCAGGATGGAGGGGCGCCGGAAACCGCCGCTCTTCAGTTCGCCCTCGCCCAGCCGCAGATACTGCGACAGCTCCAGTCGCTGCGCGATGTCGGCCAGCGACGCCTGCTTCACCAGGTTGGCGCGCAGGCGCGACAGGTCGCCCTCGTCGATCTTGGTGTACTTCTCGAAGAGCATGGCCGCCACCACGAAATTCAGCACGGAATCCCCGAGGAATTCCAGCCGCTCGTTGTGGCGCGCGCCGTGGCTGCGATGCGTCAGCGCCTGTTCGAGCAGTGCCTGGTCGCCAAAATGGTGATCCAGGCGGTTTTCTAGCGTGGCTAGCGACATGACGAGTGGAATCAGTTGAATCGGCCGATGCGGCTGAGATCGCTGAAGTTCATCCAGATGAAGAAGGCCTTGCCCACGATATTGGCTTCAGGCACGAAACCCCAGTACCGGCTGTCGGCGCTGTTATCCCGATTATCGCCCATGGCGAAGAAATGGCCGGCCGGCACCTTGCAGCGTACTCCATTCCGGCTGTACTGACAGTTTTCTTTTCCAGGAAAACCCCAGATAGGGGCATATTCTTGCGATTTACCTTCATCCAGAAGAATTTCATGCTCAACATCACCCAGTTTTTCGGTGTACTGTGCGATATAGGAGACACGGTCGGGCTCGAAGTAGTCGCCGTCGCGCACGTGCGGCACGAGCTTGCCGTTGACGTAGAGTTTCTTGTCCAGGTAGGCGATCTCGTCGCCCGGCAGGCCCACGATGCGCTTGATGTAATCGACGTCCGGGTCCACCGGGTAGCGGAACACGAACACGTCGCCGCGCCGCGGCTCGCCCACATCGATGATCTTCTTGTCGATCACGGGCAGGCGGATGCCGTAGCTGAACTTGTTCACCAGGATCAGGTCGCCGGACTGCAGCGTGGGCAGCATGGAGCCGGACGGGATGCGGAACGGCTCCACCACGAACGAACGCAGGAAGAACACGAAGAGAATCACCGGAAAGAAGCTGACGGCGTACTCCACCCACCACGGCACGCGGCGTGCGGCGTCGCCGGCTTCGCGCCTCAGGCGCTCGGCCTCCTGGGCATCGCCGATGAGGGCCGTATCGTATTGGGCCATGGCCGCCTGCGCGCGGCGCTCCCGCCCCTTGCGCAGCACCGCCAGGTCCAGCACCCAGATTGCGCCGGTAAGCACCAGCAGAACGAACAGGATCAGGGCAAAGTTCCAACTCATCAGCTAACCGCCTTACTAGGTTTCTATTTGTCTTCGACCTGCAGGATCGCAAGAAATGCTTCCTGCGGAATCTCCACGCTGCCTACCTGCTTCATGCGCTTCTTGCCGGCCTTCTGCTTTTCAAGCAGCTTCTTCTTGCGCGTGATGTCGCCGCCATAGCACTTGGCCAGCACGTTCTTGCGCAGGGCCTTCACGGTTTCGCGGGCAATGATCTCGGCGCCGATGGCGGCCTGGATCGCCACGTCGAACATCTGGCGCGGGATCAGGCCGCGCATGCGGCTCACCACGTCGCGGGCGCGGGCGCGCGCGTTGCTGCGGTGGACGATGATGGCCAGGGCGTCGACCCGGTCGCTGTTGATGAGCAGGTCCACCCGCACCACGTCGGCCGGACGGTATTCCAGGAACTCGTAGTCCATCGAGGCATAGCCGCGCGACACCGACTTGAGGCGGTCGAAGAAGTCGAGCACGATTTCCGCCAGCGGCATTTCGTAGGTCAGGTGCACCTGGCGCCCGTGGTAGCTCATGTTGGTCTGCACGCCGCGCTTGTTGTTGCACAGCGTCATGACCGGGCCCACGTAGTCTTGCGGCATGAAGAGCGTGACCTTCACGATGGGCTCGCGGATCTCGGCGATCTTGCCTACTTCGGGCATGCGCGAAGGGCTTTCCACGGTGATCACGGTGCCGTCGCGCTGCTCGACCTCGTACACGACCGAAGGCGCGGTCGTGATGATGTCCATGTCGAATTCGCGCTCCAGGCGCTCCTGCACGATTTCCATGTGCAGCAGGCCGAGGAAGCCGCAGCGGAAGCCGAAGCCCAGGGCCTGCGAAACCTCGGGTTCGAACATCAGGGCCGCGTCGTTCAGCTTGAGCTTTTCGAGCGAATCGCGCAGCTGGTCGTACTCGGAGCTTTCCACCGGATACAGGCCGGCGAACACCTGGGGCTTCACTTCCTTGAAGCCGGGCAGCGGCTCGGCGGCCGGCTTGTTCGCCAGCGTGATGGTGTCGCCCACCTTGGCATGCTCGAGCTCCTTGATGCCCGCGATCACGAAGCCCACCTCGCCGGCGGACAACTGCGGGCGCTGCACGGACTTGGGCGTGAAGACGCCGATCTGCTCGCACAGGTGAGTGGCGCCCGACGCCATCAGCAGGATCTTGTCCTTGGGCTTGAGCGTGCCGTTGACGATGCGCACCAGCATCACCACGCCCACATAGTTGTCGAACCACGAATCGATGATGAGCGCCTGCAGCGGCGCCTCGGTGTCTCCCTTGGGCGGGGGCACCTTGGCCACGATGGCTTCGAGGATCTCGTCGATGCCCATGCCCGTCTTGGCGCTGGCGAGCACCGCCTCCGACGCGTCGATGCCGATGACGTCCTCGACTTCCTGGCGCGCGCCCTCGGGATCGGCCTGGGGCAGATCCATCTTGTTCAGCACCGGCAGCACTTCCACGCCCAGCTCGATGGCGGTGTAGCAGTTGGCGACGGTTTGCGCCTCCACGCCCTGCGAGGCGTCCACCACCAGCAGCGCGCCCTCGCAGGCCGACAGGGAGCGGCTGACCTCGTAGGAGAAGTCCACGTGCCCCGGGGTGTCGATGAGATTGAGGTTGTAGATCTTGCCATCCTGCGCCTTGTATTGCAGGGCGGCGGTCTGCGCCTTGATGGTGATGCCGCGTTCGCGTTCGATGTCCATCGAATCGAGCACCTGCGCGGACATTTCCCGATCCGCCAATCCGCCGCAGCGCTGGATCAGGCGATCGGCCAGGGTCGATTTGCCGTGATCGATGTGGGCAATGATGGAAAAATTGCGGATATGCTGCATACGTGAATTAAAGAGGGACGGAATTCGGCTCAATGCCGCGGAAGATCCGCCGCGCACGAACGCGCGGTTGACGAAACGGGCCCGGGCCGCAGGTCCGGGCCCGTACTGGACTGCCCGGGCCGCGGCAGGCCGGCAGACGCCGGAACGGGCCGCTTCCGCGGGAGCAACCGGGCAAAAACGAGGGGGCGCCATGCGCCCCCTCTTTGCGGCAACCAGGCATTTTAGCCGGTCTTGAGGCTTATTTGCTGGGAGCCACGGCCACCCACTGGGTCTGGTCGCCGCGGCGCACCAGCAGGCCCACGGAACGGCTCTTGTCCAGCTTGGCCACCAGCTCCGCGAACTGCCTGGCGCTCGTCACGTCGCTGTCGTTGACCGCCAGCACGATGTCCCCTTCCTGCAGGCCCGCCTTGGCGGCCGCGCCCTCGGCGGCCTTCACCTGCACGCCGCCCTTGATGCGCAGCTTGCGCTGCACGTCGGCGGGCACGTCCGACACGGCAAGGCCCAGCGCGTTGGTGGCCGCGAGCGCCGGCCCGGCGTCCGGCTTGCCCGCGCCGGCGGCCTTTTCGGTGGGAATCTCGCCGACCTTGACGGTCAGGGTCACGGTCTTGCCCTTGCGCCAGACTTCCATGGTGGCGCGGGTGCCCGGCTTGGTTTCGCCCACGATGCGCGGCAGATCGGACCAGCGCTTGATGGTTTCGCCGTTGAACTTCAGGATCACGTCGCCCGGCTGCACCCCGGCCTCGTCGGCGGGGCCGTCCTGCTCGACGCTGCTCACCAGCGCGCCCTCGGCCTTGGGCAGGCCGATGGCGTCGGCCACTTCCTTGCCCACTTCGCCGATCTGCACGCCGACTCGGCCGCGCGTGACCTTGCCGGTGGTGCGCAGCTGCTCGACCACGCGCATGGCCTCGTCGATGGGAATGGCCAGCGAAATGCCCATGAAGCCGCCGCTGCGCGAAATGATCTGCGAATTGATGCCCACCACGTCGCCGTCCAGGTCGATCAGCGGGCCGCCGGAATTGCCCGGGTTGACGGCCACGTCGGTCTGGATGAACGGCAGGTATTCGCCCGTGTCGCGGCCGATGGCGCTGACGATGCCGGCGGTCACGGTGGAATCCAGCCCGAACGGCGAGCCGATGGCCAGTACCCACTGGCCCTTCTTGAGGGTCTTGGGGTCGCCGATGACCAGCGGCGTCATGCCCTTGGCGTCGATCTTGATGAGGGCCACGTCGGTGCGCTCGTCGGTGCCGATGACCTTGGCCTTGAATTCCCGGCCGTCGGTCAGCGTGACGTAGATGTCGGTGGCGTCGCTCACCACGTGGTTGTTGGTGAGGATGTAGCCGTCATCGGAGATGAAAAAGCCGGAACCCACGCCGCGCGGCACCGTGCGCTCCTCGGGCTGCGGCTGCGGACGCTGGCGCGGCGAGGGGATCTGCGGCATGCCGGGCGGCTGGAAGTCGGGCCCGAAGAACCAGCGGAACAGCTCGTAGGGATCGCTTCCGCTCGTGGGGCCGCGCACCGGCACGGTGGCCGTGGTGCGGATGTTGACCACGGCCGGCTCGGTTTTCTCCACGACGGCCGTGAAATCGGGCAGGCTCACCAGGGGAGCCGCGCTCGCGGGAGCCGCGGCCGACAACAGCATGCCCGCCGCGGCCAGCGCCGCCAGCGCGCGCCGGAAACCCAGGTTCGACACCGTCAGAAATTTCATAGATGAACACTCCGCAATTGCTGCCTGCCAGTACAGGACTGGTCTTATTTGACTCCGGCCGCCGGCGCCTGCGCCGCGGGCACGTATTCCGTCGATTCCGCGAGCTGCTCCAGCGTGGCCACGGGCACCTCGCCCACGGCGGTCAGCCAGAAATCCGCGATGCGGGTAGCGTAGACCGTGAGCGCGCCGCGTTGCAACGCGCCGGCCGGCGGATGATGCCCGCGCTGGTTGTCATAAGGCTCGATGAAAACCGAAATGGCGGCCAGCCCGTCGGACAGCACCATCTGGTTGACCGGCGCGCCGTGCCCCATGGTGCGCGAAACCTGCATGACCACGCTGAACCCCTTGGGCGCGTGGATGCGCCAGCCCAGCGCGGAGAGATCGACCGGCGTCATGGACGATTCCATGACCTTCCAGTCGCGGGTGCTCCAGCGGGAGGCCAGGTCCTGGGGATCGACCTCGGAGCCCAGCCTGAGGGAGGTGAAGGACACCTGCTCCACCACGCCCTTGGCCGCGTTGAGCGTCTGGGCCTTCAGGAGCAGGCTGGTATCGACGTCGGCGCACAGCCGGTAGCCATAGCGCAGCTTGTCGCGCGGCTCGATGGTGATGAGGCGGCACTGCCGGCCCGCCACGCGGTGCAGCGTCTTTTCGGTGCGAATGTCGTACTGCTCGGACAGGCGGGCGGGGTCGCCCAGCAGCAGGCCGGGGAAGCGGTCGCCGCGCCGGCGCTCCAGCAGCACCGTCTTGTGGTCGGGCACCAGGCATTGGACGTCTTCGTTGTGCCGCAGGTATTCGCGCGGCTGGCCGTCCAGGATCTCCAGGCGCTCGCGCTCGCCCGTGCCGTCCACCACGTGGACCAGGCGGGAAGACTGGATGAATTCGCCCTGCTGGTACATGAACACGCCGGAATAGTCTTTCTGGCGCGCGGCGTCCTGGATGCGGGACAGCAGTTGCGCCATGTCCTCGGCAGGCGCGGCGCCGCCCGGCGGCGCGGCGAGCGCGCTGGCGTGCGCGGCGAAGAAGGAGAGGAGGAGCAGCGAGGCGGCGAACCAGCCGGCGCGGTGGACATGCCCGGAGTCGGAGCGTCCGGCCGGCAGCCAGCGGATCGGAAGCCTGCGGGCCATCAACGCCCCGTCCTCGTTTCAAAGGAAACCTGGCGCACCGCGCTGGGGCCGGCCATCTGCCGGTGGGCTTCGAGGTAGTCGCGCAGGCCGGCGTCATCGGCCGCCTGAGCGCCGAGGGACGGATTGCCGCCCGCATCGGCCAGCACCCGGGTTTCCGGACCGGAGCCCGCGAGATAGGGCTGGGCCACCCAGGCCACGGTGGCCACCGCGGCGGCCACCGCCAGGCCGGACAGGCCCAGGCGCAGCGGCGACCGGCGCCGCGGCGCCGCCACGATGGGCAGCTCGGCGTCCAGGGCGCGCGCCAGGCGCGCCTGGAAGTCCGCGCTGGGCGTCAGCGCCAGGTCGGCGTTGCGCAGGGAATCGCCTATCAGGTGATAGGTGTCCCAGGTCTGCCGTCCCTCTTTGGACAACAGGCCGGGAAAAATATCGTCGGACTCTTCTTCCCCATCCATCCAGGCGGAAAGCGACTCTTCCCAGGAGGTCGGGTCGGTCTCGACGGACTTGGCTGCTGTTTGCATGACTGCCACTCCTTACCAGCGACGCTCGGCATCGGTGTCCAGCAACGGACGCAGACGGGTGGCGATGGCTTCGCGCGCACGAAAAATGCGGGAGCGCACCGTACCTATCGGGCAATCCATGCTCTGGGCGATGTCTTCGTAACTCATACCTTCGATTTCACGCAGGACGATTGCTGTGCGCAATTCCTCGGGCAGCTCCGCGATGGCGGCATTCACCGTTTCGGCGATCTCGCGGCTGGCCATCATGGACTCCGGCGTGCTTATGTCGGTTAGGTTGTCCGTTTCGTTAAAAGTTTCACCGTCTTCCGTTTCTATTGCATTGGGCGCGCTGGGGCGCCGCCCCTGGGAGGCGAGCCAGTTGCGGGCGGTGTTGATGGCGATGCGGTAGAGCCAGGTGTAGAAGGCGCTGTCGCCCCGGAACTGGGGCAGCGCCCGGTACGCCTTGATGAAGGCCTCCTGGGCCACGTCCTCGATTTCCGCGGGATCGCGGATCATGCGCGCCAGCAGGCGGAGGATCTTGCGCTGGTACTTGAGCACCAGCAGGTCGAAGGCCTTCTTGTCGCCGCGCTGGACGCGCTCGACGAGTTCGGCGTCGACTTCGCGCTCGCTCATGAGGCCTCCCGCAGGCGGACCGCAGGCGCGTGCCGGCGCGACGCCGCGGCCAGCAGGCGCAGGCGGCGCCAGGCTTCAGGCCGCAAGGCATGGCGCCAGACGGTGAAAGTGACGATGGTGGTCTCGAAGGCTGCGCTCCCGGCGGGCAGAACCCGCATGGTCAGTGTCAGCCAGGCCGGTCCGGCATGCTGCTCCAGGAGGACGGCGTCCCGCCAGCGTCGGGACAGGCGGACTTGCCAGGGCCCGGCGCCGGTGGAGGGACGCAGCGCGGATACCGGGGACGGGCTGCTGCCGGTCAAGTGTAACAGGCCCGCGGCCAGCGCCGGCAGGGCCAGCCAGGCCAGCGTCGTCCCGCCCGCACCCGCGAACAAGGCGGCCTGCGCCACGCAGGCGACGGCCACGCAAAGCGCGCCGCCCGACAGGGCCTTCAGGCCGCCGGGCCTGCCCATGGCCACGAGGCCGGTCCGGCGTTCTCCGGAGGAGCCGGCCAAATCAGACCCGGCGAACGGCCATCGAGCCGTTGGTGCCGCCAAAACCGAAGGAGTTGGACAGACCCACGTCGATCTTCATCGGACGCGCCTCGTTGGCGCAATAGTCCAGGTCGCATTCCGGATCCTGGTTGAAGATGTTGATCGTCGGGGGCGAAACCTGGTGATGCACGGCCAGGGTGGTGAACACGGCCTCGATGCCGCCGGCTGCGCCCAGCAGGTGGCCGGTCATGGATTTGGTGGAATTCACCACCAGCTTCCTGGCGTGGTCGCCGAAGGCGAGCTTCAGGGCGTCGGTTTCGTTCTTGTCGCCCAGCGGCGTGGAGGTGCCGTGCGCGTTGACGTACTGCACGTCGTCGGGGTTGATGCCGCCGTTGCGCAGCGCGTTGATGATGCCGCGGCGCGGGCCGTCCTTGTCGGGAGCCGTGATGTGGTGGGCGTCCGAACTCATGCCGTAGCCGGCGAATTCGCCGTAGATGCGGGCGCCGCGCTTCTTGGCGTGCTCGTATTCCTCGAGCACCAGCACGCCCGCGCCTTCGCCCAGCACGAAGCCGTCGCGGTCGCGGTCCCAGGGACGGGAGGCGGTCTGCGGATCGTCGTTGCGGGTGGACAGCGCGCGCATGGCGGCGAACCCGCCGATGCCCAGCGGAGAAACGGTGGATTCGGCGCCGCCGGCGATCATGACGTCGGCATCGCCGTACTCGATGAGGCGGGCGGCATCGCCGATGCAGTGCAGTCCCGTGGTGCAAGCCGACACCACCGCGTAGCTCGGCCCCTTCAGCCCGTACATGATGGACAGATGGCCGGAGATCAGGTTGATCAGCGAGCCCGGCACGAAGAACGGGGAAATGCGGCGCGGTCCCTTGGACAGGTATTCGATCTGGGTTTCCTCGATGCGCGGCAGGCCGCCGATGCCGGAGCCCACGATCACGCCGATGCGGTCGGCGTTCGTTTCGGTGACTTCCAGGCCGGCATCGCGCCACGCCTGCATGCCGGCAGCCATGCCGTAATGGATGAAGGTATCCATCTGGCGGGCTTCCTTGGCGGGAAGATAGGCGGTGACGTCGAAATCCTTGACTTCGCCGGCGATGTGCGTGGTGAGGGCCGAGGGATCGAAACGGGTGATGCGGCTGACGCCAGAACGTCCGTTGACGATATTGTCCCAGGCGGTGGCAATGTCATTTCCCACGGGGGAAACGATGCCCAGGCCGGTGATGACGACTCGTCGCTTCACGGATGACTCCTCAAACTGACAAAAGAAAGGCGGTTTTCGGGAGGCGTTGCACGCGCGGCGCGCCAATGTGCGGGCCGGGCCTCAAAGCGCCCTGACCCGCGCGAGCCGCACGGCAAACTCCTGAAACCGCCCCGAGCCCCGGCGGCTTCCGATGGTTGCGATCGGAAACCCGGGTGAATACAGGCTGACTGCGTACAGGCTTACTGCTTGCCGTGCGAATTGATGTAGTCAATCGCTTGTTGCACGGTCGTGATCTTTTCGGCCTCTTCGTCGGGGATCTCGGTCTCGAATTCGTCTTCGAGCGCCATGACCAGTTCGACCATGTCGAGCGAATCGGCACCGAGGTCGTCAAGGAAGGAGGACTCGTTCTTGATCTCGGCTTCGTTCACGCCAAGTTGTTCAGCGACGATCTTCTTGACGCGCTGTTCGATGCTTTCCATGCAGATCTCCAAATGGGAAAAATCCCGCGAATTATAGCCAAGCGCAGAGGAATGCGACGCCTGGCCTGACAAAAATAACACCGCCTGACCGCTCCCGCGCCGGCTGGCGCCGGAGCGCCGCAATGCGGCGCTTCGTTGTGACACGCGCGGAAAGCCAGGCATTCCGCGCGGATCGTGACTTATTGCATGTACATGCCGCCGTTGACGTGCAGCGTCGTGCCGGTAATGTAACCCGCCTGGGGACTGGACAAAAAGGCCACCGCATGGGCGATGTCGGCCGGCGAGCCCAGGCGGCCCAGCGGAATCTGCTGGAGCAGGGCCGCCGTCTGGTTCTCGCCCAGGGCGCGGGTCATGTCGGTATCGATGAAGCCGGGCGCCACGCAGTTCACCGTGATGTTGCGGCTGCCCAGCTCGCGGGCCAGGGCGCGCGACATGCCCGCCACGCCCGCCTTGGCGGCGGCATAGTTGGCCTGACCCGCGTTGCCCGACGCGCCCACCACCGAGGTGACGTTGATGATGCGGCCCCAGCGCGCCTTCATCATGCTGCGCAGCACGGCGCGCGACAGGCGGAAAACCGACGCCAGGTTGGTGTCGATCACGGCCGACCAGTCTTCGTCCTTCATGCGCATGGCCAGCGTATCGCGGGTGATGCCGGCATTGTTGACGAGAATGTGCGGACCGCCCTCCTTGCCCAGCGCCTCGACGAGCGCGTCGCAAGCCTGGGCATCGGTCACGTCCAGCACCACGCCGCGGCCGCCGTGCGGCGCCAGCGCCTCGGTGATGCGGCGGGCGCCGGCCTCGGACGTGGCGGTGCCCACGACCGTGGCGCCGCGCGCCGCCAGCTCTTCGGCGATGGCGCGGCCGATGCCGCGCGTGGCGCCCGTCACGAGGGCGATCTTGCCCTGCAGTTCCTTCGAGGTGTTGTCCATGGTGTCAGTTTCCATTGACCGCGGCCAGCGCCGCTTCCAGCGAAGCCGGATCGGTGATGGCCAGCCCGGTGAGTTCCGGATCGATACGCTTGGTGAGGCCGGCCAGCACCTTGCCGGGGCCGCATTCGATGACGTGCGTGACCCCCTGCGCCTTCATGGCGCGCAGGGTTTCCACCCAGCGCACCGGATGCCAGGCCTGGCGCACCAGCGCGTCGCGGATGGCGCCGGGCTCAGACGGGGAAGCCACGTCCACGTTGTTGATGACCTGCACCCGGGGCGCGGCCACCTGGACCTGCGCCAGCGCCTTGGCCAGCACCTCGGCCGCGGGCTTGAGCAGGCTGGAGTGGAACGGGGCCGAAACCGGCAGCAGCAGCGCGCGCTTGGCGCCCGCCGCCTTGGCGTGCTCGCAGGCGCGTTCGACGGCCGCCTTGTGCCCGGCGATGACGACCTGGGCGGGCGCGTTGAAATTCACGGCCTCGACGACTTCGCCCTGGGCGGCGGCCGCACAGGCGGCGCGCACGGCGTCGTCGTCCAGGCCCAGGATGGCCGCCATGGCGCCCGTGCCCACCGGCACCGCGGCCTGCATGGCATCGGCGCGCACGCGCACCAGGCGCACTGCGTCTTCGAGCGACAGCGAGCCCGCGGCGGTGAGCGCGGCGTACTCGCCCAGGCTGTGGCCCGCGACCACGTCGGGCT
>NZ_LHSJ01000099.1:0-13586 GCF_001270295.1 Achromobacter sp. DMS1
GCCCAGCCCCAGCGCCACGGCCGCGCACGCGCCCGCCCCGGCTGCCACGGCGGCCGTTTTGACGAGTATGCGTTTCCAGGGAAGGCCCGGTTTGCCGCCCGGGGTGGCGGAGGAATGCTGGGGGGTGCTCATTGCAGCCGATTCTAGGGCAGAACGGGATAGACCGCCTGCCGGCGCCAAAGGTTTCCGTAACCAAAATTGCCGGCGCAAGGACGCGTTCCGGGCAGGGAAAGATCAGGGGACGGGTCGATGCGCAGGGAGGACAGCCGCGGAACGGGCCGGCGCCTGCCACGCGCCGTTGCACGCGCCCGTTGCACGCGCCCTGAACTGTATTGCCTGCGGTGACAAACGGCAAGACCCGTTGCAAGGCGCGGGGCGGGTTTCAGCCGGCGGCGCGGCCGCGCACGTAGCGCTGCGGCGGCTCGCCCAGCGCGCGGTGGAACATGGCGGCGAAGGCGCTGGGGCTGCGGTAGCCCAGGCGCGCCGCCACGCGCGCCACCGATTCGCCCAGGCAGAGACGGCAGACCGCGTCGGCCAGGCGCACCTGCTGCACCCACTGGCGGTAGTTGAGGCCGAGTTCGGCCTGGAACAGGCGGATCAGCGTGCGGGCGCTCGCGCCCACCTCGCCGCCCCAGTCTTCGATGCCGCGCCGCAGACCGGGCTGGTCCAGGATGGCGGCGCAGATGGCCTGCAGACGGCGGTCGCGCGGCCACGGGATCTGGACGGGGACGACGCGGGCCGCCGCCAGTTCCGACAGGATGAGCGCGGCGATCTGGGCGGCGCGGCCTTCGGGCGGATAGTCGATGGGCTCGGCCGTGAGCGCCAGGATCAGCTCGCGCAGCAGGCCGCTGACCTCGATGACCTGGCATTCCTGCCAGAGGCCGCGCGCGGCGTCGGGCTGCACGTACAGCGAGCGCATCGACACCGCGCCCACCATGTCCACCCCGTGCGGCAGGCCGGCGGGCACCCACAGCGCGCGCAGCGGCGGCAACGCCCAGAAACCGTCCGGCGTGGTGATGCGCATGATGCCTTCCACCGCGTAGATCAGCTGCGCGCGCGGATGGGAGTGCGAGCCGGTGCGCGCGCCGGGCGCGAATTCCTTGGCCAGCGCGGTGACCGCGCGGGGGCGGTGCTGGTAGTCGTCGGCATTGATGCTGCGGCCGGGGGCGGGAGGGGCGGGGCGGGCGGGCACAGTGTCACTTCCGTAGGATGGCCTAAGCCCGCAGCATAGGCGCTATTGGGCATGTCTGTCACTTTCCCGACGAAATATGTCAGATCGGCCCAGGGGCATCTTCCTACACTGTGAGGCAGGTTTTCTCTTATCAGGACTCCTCCGTTCCCCCGTCATGAATTCCGCCCAGAATCCCGCCCTGGCCCCCGATGGCCGCGCCCCGGCGACCGCGCCGGCTCCGGACGCCGACTCTTCCACCGCCTTCAAGGTGCTGGGAGCGATCAGCGTGGCGCACATGATGAACGACATGATCCAGTCCATCCTGCTGGCCATCTATCCGATGCTCAAGGGATCGTTCGGGCTGTCGTTCGCGCAGATCGGCCTGATCACGCTGGTTTACCAGCTCGCCGCCTCGCTGCTGCAGCCGTTCATCGGGTTCTATACCGACCGCAACCCCAAGCCCTATTCGCTGCCGGTGGGCATGGGCTTCACGCTGGTGGGTCTGCTGACGCTTTCCCTGGCGCCGTCCTTCGGCTGGCTGTTGCTGGCGGCGGTGCTGGTGGGCACGGGCTCGTCGGTGTTCCACCCCGAGTCCTCGCGGGTGGCGCGCATGGCTTCGGGCGGCCGCCACGGCCTGGCGCAATCGCTCTTTCAGGTCGGCGGGAACGTGGGCTCGGCCCTGGGGCCGCTGCTGGCGGCGTTGTTCATCATTCCGCACGGGCAGGGCAGCGTGGCCTGGTTCTCCCTGGCGGCCCTGTTCGGCATGGTGGTGCTGGTGGGCATCGGGCGCTGGTACGGCCGCAACCGCGAGCGGCTCAAACCCCGGGCGCGGCGCGCCGGCGCGGCCGCCGGACATGGCCTGTCGCGCGGGCAGGTGCTGGGCGCGCTGGCGGTGCTCGGAGTGCTGGTTTTCTCCAAGTACTTCTACCTGGCGAGCCTGAACAGCTATTTCACGTTCTACCTCATCGGCCGTTTCGGGCTGACCGTGCAGCAGGCGCAGATCTACCTGTTCATTTTCCTGGCGGCGGTGGCCGTGGGCACGGTGGTGGGCGGCCCGGTGGGCGACCGCGTGGGCCGCAAGATCGTGATCTGGGTGTCGATTCTGGGCGTGGCGCCGTTCACACTGCTGCTGCCCCACGCCGACCTGTTCTGGACCGGCGTGCTGGCGGTGATCATCGGGGTGGTGCTGGCCTCGGCCTTCTCCGCCATCGTGGTGTACGCGCAGGAGCTGGTGCCGGGCAAGGTGGGAATGATCGCCGGCCTGTTCTTCGGCTTTGCGTTCGGCATGGGCGGGGTGGGAGCCGCTGCGCTGGGCAAGCTGGCCGACGCCACCAGCATCGCCTATGTCTACCAGGTCTGCGCCTATCTGCCGCTGCTGGGCATCGTGGCCGCGCTGCTGCCGGATGTGGAGCGCCGGCGCGCCTGAGCGTCTCAGGCGGTCAGCGCCAGGAAGGCGGCGAGCAGGAGGGCCGCGAGCAGCAGGCGTATGGGCAGGTTGAGCATGGGGGGCAGGGCGTCGGAATCGGGCGGGAGGCGCCGGCGGCGGCCCGCCAGGACCGCCGCCGCATGCCGGCAGGCGGCAAACTGTAGGGGTTTTCTCGCAAATCGACTGTCAATTACTGCAAAGAGGATTCCGGCGGGCCATGGCTTGTCGTATTCTTCGTGCCGTGCTCGCGCCATTGTGCCGGCGAGGGCCGCGGCGGGGCAGGAGAAACGCGTTCCACGGTCCGTCGCGAAAGTAACAAAAAGAGTCAAGCGTGCGTGCCTGTAACGCGAGTCATGCCGGCCAGGCCGGCATGACGCCTGCGCGGGCTGCCCTGCCGCGCAGGCGTCCCATGAACCCGGTGCAACTGCAGTTCCGAGCGGCCAGGCGCCCGCCAAGATGCCTGCCGTGATGACATGACGACTTCTTTATTCTTCCTGGTGTGGGCCCTGGCCACCGCACTGGCCGTGCCGTTGCTGCTGCCGTTCTGCGTGCGCGGCCTGGCCGGCGCGCGTGCCTTCGCCGCCGCCAACGTGCTGGCGGTGCTGTCGCTGCTGGCCAGCGCCTGCGCCGGGGTCGGCGCGCAGGCGGCCTGTATGGCGGTGGCCGACGCGAGCTGGCTGTTCTCCATGGGGCTGGTGCACGCGGGGCTGCGGCAGTTCTTCGGCCTGCGCCCGTGGTTCGTCCGCATTTTCGCCCTGGCGGGCGGCTGCCTGGCCGGCATCGGCCTGCTGGGCATGGAGGCGGGGCACCTGGCCGGGCGCATCGTGCTGTATTCCTCGTACACCTGTGCGGCGATGACGGCCACGGGCGCGCTGATACGGCTGCAGCGCCACCAGATCCAGACGCGCGGCGTGGTGCCTTATCTGCTCATTTCCGTATTCGGCCTGGCCGCGCTGCATTTCCTGCGCGTGGTGGTCTACGGCAGCGGCTTGCAGGCGCTGGGGCCGCTGGAGCAGCCAACGCCCTGGGGGCTGTTTTTCATCGTGTGCGGGTCGGTGACCGTGCCGGCCCTGTTCCTGGCGCTGCTGCTGCTCCTGCAGACGCGGATGTCGGAGCGCATGCAGGCGGCGCTGACCTTCGACACGCTGACGCAGGCGTATACGCGGGGTAGCATACTGGACGAGCTGGGGCGCGAGCTGCGGCGCTGCGCCCGGGGCGAGGGCAAGCTGGCCGTGCTGGTGCTCGACATCGATCACTTCAAATCCATCAACGACCGCTACGGACACGCGGCCGGGGACGCGGCCCTGCGCCATTTCGCGCGGGTGGTGCAGCGGGCGGTGCGCGCGAGCGATCGTTTCGGCCGGCTCGGCGGCGAAGAGTTCGTGCTGCTGATGTACGACTGCGAGCCGGCGCGGGCCCTGGTGCACGCACAGCGCGTGTGCGATGCGCTGCGCGACGCGCCGTTCTACCTGCAGGGCATCGAGGTGCCCATGACCGCCAGCGGCGGCCTGGCCTCGTACCAGCCGGGCGATACGGCCGACGTCATCCTGGCCAACGCCGACGCGGCCCTCTACCAGGCCAAGCGCCTGGGCCGCGATCGCGTGGAAATGGCGTGGAAGGGCTGCGGCGCCGGACTGGCGCGGTTCGAGGGGGAGATCGCGCCGGCCGCCCACGCGCCGCTGGCCGCCGCGCTGGCGGCCGAGAGCCCTTCGGGGACTACGGCTTGAGGTGGGTGGTCAGGAACTTTTCCATGGCCTCGTAGAACTCGAACTTGTTCTCGTCGTTGTGGAAGCCGTGGCCTTCGTTGTCCTTGACCATGTATTCCACCTCCACCCCGCGCGCGCGCAGCGCCTTGACCACCTGGTCGCTTTCGTCTTTGTTGACGCGCGGATCCTTGGCGCCCTGGGCGATGAAAAGCGGCGTCTCGATGCGGTCGGCGTGCAGCGCCGGAGAGGTGGCCGCCAGCCGCGCCTTGTCGCGTTCGGGATCGCCCACCATGTCGTGCATCTTGGCAAGCAGGGGCTTCCAGTAAGGCGGAATGGTGTTCATGAACGTGAACAGGTTCGACACGCCCACGTAGTCCACCGCCGCTGCGTACAGGTCGGGCGTGAAGGTCACGCCCGCCAGCGTGGCGTAGCCGCCGTAGCTGCCGCCGTAGATGCCGATGCGCTTGGGGTCGGCGATGCCCTGCTCGACCAGCCATTTCACGCCGTCGGTGATGTCGTCCTGCATTTTCAGGCCCCACTGGCCGAAGCCCGCTTCCCAGAACTGGCGGCCGTAGCCGGTGGAGCCGCGGAAGTTCATCTGCAGCACGCAGAAGCCGCGGTTGGCGAGGAACTGCACCTCGGGGTTGTAGCCCCAGCCGTCGCGCGCCCACGGGCCGCCGTGCGGATTGACCACGCAGGCCAGGTTGCGCGGCTCGCGGCCGGCGGGCAGGGTCAGGTAGCCATGGATGGTGAGGCCGTCGCGGCTACGGTAGCTGATGGGGCGCACTTCCGACATGGCCGACTCGGGAATCGCGGGATTGATGTCGGCCAGCTTGCCCAGCGTGTCGGCGCCGCTGTCGTAGATATAGCGCGAGCCGGGCGTGCGGTCGTTGTAGGCCGCCACGATGAACTTGTCTTCGTTGCGGTTGGAGCCCTGAATGGCGAGATCGTAGCCGGGCAGCTTCTGCCGGAGCCGCGCAAAGAGCTGCTCGGTCTGCGCGTCGAAGAACTTGTACTGCGGCTTGTCGGTCTGGTAGGCGGCCAGGGTGAGCACCTGGCGCTTGCGAGAGAACGCCGCGCCGTCCAGGTCCACTTCGTCGGTCTTGTAGATTTCTTCCTCGATGTCCGGCAGCGCCGGGTCGATCACCACCAGCGCGAGCTTGTCGCGTCCGCGGTTGCTCAGCGCGTAGAACTTGCGGTTGTCGAATGTGAAGAAAGTGGGGCTGACGCTGCTGCGGTAGTCGGTGGTGATGAGTGGCCGGAATTCGGCGTTTTCGTCGTCCCGGTAGAGCAGGGTGGTGTTCAGGCCGTCGCTGGTGATGGCGGCGCGCACCTTGCCGGCGTGGTCGGTCTGCCAGCCCACGACGTTGCCCGGGTTCTGCGCCACCAGCACCGACTGTCCGGTGTGCACATTGACGCGGTAGACGTCGAAGACCTGGGGGTCGCGGCGGTTGTGGCTGATGAGGACGTGGTCGGGATCGTCTTCCAGGTCGTCTTCGATGCCGGCGCGCACGCCGTCATAGGGCGTGAGGTCGGTGATCTGGCCGGTCTTGGCATTGACGGCCAGCACGTGGAAATTCTCGTCGCCGCCGAAATCCTTCTGGTAGAGCACCACGTCGGAGCCTTTCCAGAAGAAATTGCTGATGTCGCGCGCGGTTTCGGCGGTAAGGCGGCGCGGTTCGCCCACCGGCTTGCTGCCTTCGAGCGGCTGGACGTAGATGTTCATGCGGGCGGGCTGGCCATCCACGCTGGCGGGCTGCATGAACCCCAGCGTCTTGCCGTCGTCGGCCAGGCGGAAGAACCCGCGTTCGGGATTGCGGAAGAAGTCTTTGAGGGGGTAGACCTGCGGCGGCTGGGCTGCGTCCGCGCCGAGCGAGATGCCCAGGATGCTGGCGGCCAGCACGGTGCGTTTCATGAAAGAGAACAAGGGGAGCCTCCGGTTTGCTGCGTGAACGGCGCCGCCGGCGCGGCGTATGCCCTGGCGATGATGCCACACCCGCCGACGCGGTGTCGAACCGGCCGGCCGGGGCCCTGCGGGGCGGGCCGCGCGTGCGCGAAGACGGTTATGCGTGATAATTCCGCCTGGCAATCTGGAGATTCCTCATGTATAGAAATCTGGTCGCGGCCTCGGCGCTGGCCCTGGGGCTGGCGGGCTGCTCCATCGGCATTTCGCAAGACAGCCATTCGCCGCGCGCCGAATTCACCGCGCCGGTGGATTACAAAGACGCGTATGACACCGCCGTGCGGCAGGCCAACGCCTGCCTGCGCAGCACCGACAACGCCTACCGCGTGTCGGGCCGGCTCGACACTGCCTCGCAGGCGGGCACCGTGCGCGTGCTGGCCCCGTACAGCGACAACGAAATGGCGCTGGTGGATGTGAAGGGCGCCGGGCCGGGGAAAACGGCCGTGCGCATCGTGATGTGGGGCAAGGGCACCTGGGATGCCGCGGCGGTGCGGGCCATGAGCGACGCCATCGTCTACGGCCTGACCTCGTGCTCCTCGTACATGCCGCTGGACCCCAAGCCGGTCAAGCCATCGAGGGACCTGCCCAGATAGGGCGGGCCGCGCTCAGTCGCCGCCCGGGCGGCGCTTGATGATCTTGAACGTGGCCGTGGCGCGCGCCACCAGTTCGCCGTCGGCGCGGCGTAT
Organism: Achromobacter sp. DMS1; assembly: GCF_001270295.1. Taxonomy (NCBI): domain Bacteria; kingdom Pseudomonadati; phylum Pseudomonadota; class Betaproteobacteria; order Burkholderiales; family Alcaligenaceae; genus Achromobacter; species Achromobacter sp. DMS1. The sequence continues at coordinate 6,953 of NZ_LHSJ01000099.1, forward strand.
GTCGCCTTCGCAGAAGGCGATGGAGGCGCCCCGGCGCAGGCAGCGCGCCTCGACGGTAAGGTCGCCCGTGCCGGGCGACAGGAAGGTGGTGTTCATGTCGATGGTGGCCATGCCCTCGGCGGCGTCGGCCGAGCCGCGGGCGGCCGCGCTGAGCACGAAGTCCAGCACGCTCATGAGCGTGCCGCCGTGCACGTCGCCTCGGCTGTTGGTGAGTTCCTGGCGCCAGGGCAGGAAGGCGCGGGCGTGGCCCGGGGCAATGCTTTCCGGCACCAGGCCGATGTAGCTCATGAAGGGAATGGTCAGGCCGAAATAGTCTTGCGGGGCGCTAGCGGTCATGGAAACGTCGGGAGCAGGGTTGGACACGGGGCCGGCGCGCGGCGCGCGCGGCGGCCGGTCATAATATCGCTTTTGCGCACCCTCGCCGGCCCGGCCATTCCGCTTTTTTCATCCCATGCAATTCCAGCGCAAGATCGTGCACATCGACATGGACGCGTTCTACGCGTCGGTGGAGCAGCGCGACAATCCCGAGCTGCGCGGCAAGCCCGTGGTGGTGGCATGGACCGGCCCGCGCTCCGTGGTGTGCGCCGCCTCGTACGAGGCGCGGCGCTACGGCGTGCATTCGGCCATGGCGGCGGCCCGCGCGCAGCGCCTCTGTCCGCACGCCATCTACGTGCCGCCCGATTTCAACCGCTACCGCGAGGTGTCGCGCCAGGTGCGCGAGATCTTCTCGCGCCATACCGACCTGATCGAGCCCCTGTCGCTGGATGAGGCCTACCTGGACGTCACCGAGAACAAGGGCGGACTGCCGTCGGCCACGGAAGTGGCCCAGGCCATCCGCCGCCAGATCCGCGAAGAAACCGGGCTGACCGCCTCGGCGGGCGTGGCGCCCAACAAGTTCCTGGCCAAGATCGCCTCCGACTGGAACAAGCCTGACGGGCTGTTCGTCATCCGGCCCACGCGGGTGCGGGAGTTCCTGCAGCCGCTGCCGGTGCGCAAGGTGCCGGGCGTGGGCAAGGTGACGCAGGCGCGGCTGCAGGAGCTGGGCGTGCGTACGGTGGGCGATCTGGCCATGCTGGGCGCGGCCGAGCTGGAGCATTATTTCGGCCGCCACGGCCTGCGGCTGTATGAGCTGGCGCGCGGCATCGACGAGCGCGAGGTGCAGGCCGACCAGCCGCTGCAGCAGGTATCGGCCGAAACGACGTTCTCGGAAGACCTGCGGCTGGACGCGCTGGGCGAGGCCATCGACCGCATGGCGGAAAAGGTCTGGGCCCAGGCGCGCCGGAAAGGAGCACTGGGCCGCACGGTGGTGCTCAAGCTCAAGACCGACCGCTTCCGCATTCTGACCCGCAGCCAGACCAGCGCGCGGCCGCCGGCCTCGTCCGAAGAGTTGGCGGCGGTGGCCCGCATGCTGTGCGAGCGGGTGGACTTGCCGCCCCACACCCTGTATCGGCTGGCCGGCGTCGGGATGAGCAATTTTTCCGATTCCGCCGAGCAGTCGCGCCAGTACGATCTTTTCGGCGGGGCGTTCTAGGCCGGCCTCGCATGCGGCCTGCCAGCCCCGGCTACAGCCTCGACTTCACCTGCTGCGACAGGGCGCTCATGTCGGCGCGGCCGGCCAGCGACTGCTTCAGGATGGCCATCACCTTGCCCATGGCGGGCGCGCCGGTGACGCCTTGCGCGGCCACTGCGGCCAGGGCGGCGTCGATGGCGGCATCCACTTCTTCCGGGGTCGCGGCCTGCGGCAGGAACTCCTGCAGCACGGCCAGCTCGGCCTTTTCCTGCGCGGCGGTTTCGGCGCGGCCCGCCTGCTCGAAGGCGGCGATGGATTCGCGCCGCTGCTTGACCTGTTTTTCGATGATGGCGGTGATCTCGGCGTCGGTCAGGTCGCGGCGCTCGTCGACCTCCTTCTGCTTGACCGCGGCCAGCAGGAAGCGCAGCGTGGCCAGGCGCTCGGAGGCCTTGGCGCGCATCGCGTCCTTTACGGAGTCGGACAGACGCGTCTTGAGCGTAGCGGTGCTCATGGGTGAACCTTTCTGATGAGATGTTGCGGCGGAACGCCAAGTTTAAACCGCGGCGCCCGGCCGTTTTGCGCGCCGCTTTTTAAACATGTATTATTCGCACATCTTTTAACGCCGCATTGCCGCGGCAAGCCAGGAGTCGTAGATGTTGAGCCCTGAAGTCCGTGCGCTGGTGAAGGCCACCGCGCCCGTCCTGAAAACCCACGGCGTCGATCTCACCCGCCATTTCTATGCCCGCATGTTCCGCCACAACCCGGAACTGCGCCAGATCTTCAACCAGGGCCACCAGGCCGGCGGCCAGCAGCAGCACGCGCTGGCCGGCGCCGTGACGGCGTATGCCGAGCACATCGACGATCCCTCCGTGCTGCTGCCGGTGCTGGAACGCATCGCCCACAAGCACGTGAGCCTGGGCATCCGGGCCGAACACTACGCCATCGTGGGCAAGCACCTGCTGGCGTCCATCCGCGAAGTGCTGGGCGCGGAAGCGGCCACGGACGAGCTCATCGGCGCCTGGGCGGCCGCCTACGGCCAGCTCGCCGACGTGCTGGTGAAAATGGAATCGGAGCTGTATGCCGAAGCGGCCGCCCGCCCGGGCGGCTGGACCGGCTGGCGGGCTTTCCGCGTGGCGGGCAAGCAGCGCGAAAGCGCCGAGATCACGTCTTTCTATCTGGCGCCCGCCGACGGCGGCCCGGTGCCGGAATACCGTCCCGGCCAGTACGTCTCGGTGCGCGTCTACGTGCCCGAGCTGGGCCTGATGCAGCCTCGGCAGTACACGCTGTCGGACGCGCCGGGCCAGGGGCGCCTGCGCATTTCCGTCAAGCGCGAGGCCGCCACGGATGCCACGCCGGCCGGCATGGTTTCCAACACCCTGCATGACCGTTTCGAGGAGGGCAGCGTGCTGGACGTGGCGCCGCCGCAGGGCGATTTCTACCTGCGCGAAGACGACAAGCGTCCGGTGGTGCTGCTGAGCGGCGGCGTGGGCGTGACCCCCATGCTGTCCATCCTGAACCACCTCGTGCGCAACGACGACGACCGCCAGATCCGCTTCGTGCACGGCTGTCGCAATGCTTCGGTGCACGCCATGAAGGAGCACGTCAACGAAGTGGCCGCGTCGCGCGCCAACGTGCGCAAGACGGTGTTCTACGAAGAAGTGGGCCACGGCGACCAGCGCGGCCGCGACTACGACCACCAGGGCCGCGTCGATCTGCGCGCCATCCGCGACGAAGCCATCCTGCCGGACGCGGATTATTATCTGTGCGGTCCGGCCGGCTTCATGCGCGCCCAGCGCGAAGCCCTGCTGGAACTGGGCGTGCCCGCCTCGCGCATCCATGCCGAGGCCTTCGGCACGGGCGGCGTGCCGGCCTGAGCGGTGTATGCTGGCGCCCCGCCGTTTCGCATCGTGACACTGCCATGCAACTGACCCGCTTTACCGACTTCGGCCTGCGCGTGTTGATGTATCTCACGCAATGCCGCGACCGCCCCGCGCCGGTGACGATTCCGGAGATTTCGGAGCGGTTCGGCGTGTCGCGCAACCACCTGGTCAAGGTGGTGCATTTCATGGCGCGGCGGGGTTGGGTGCGCACCGCGCGGGGCAAGGGCGGCGGGCTGGCGCTGGCTCGTCCGGCCGGCGAATACCGGCTGGGCGAGATCGTGCGCGAGCTCGAAGGGCAGGGGCCGCTGGTCGACTGTCGCCAGCCGCCCTGCGCGTTGGACGGTTCCTGCCTGCTGGCGGGCGCGCTGGCGCGGTCGCTGCAGGTTTTCTACGCGGCCCTGGACGCCCACACCCTGGCCGACCTGGTGCGCGAACCCACCGCCGCCGCCATCATCACGCTGCACCGCGCGGCCTGAGTCCGCCGTCGGCATGCCCGCTTTTTTTCCGCCCGCGCCGTGCGGCGCGGGCGGGCTCCGCCCCATGATGTTTTGTTATGGCTCCCCGCGAGTTTGCTATTTGCCGCGGGGGACGGCCCGGTTCAGAATCGGCGGGACATTCAGCTTTTTCTCGGGAGCGGTATGCGGGTTTGCGTGATCGGCGCGGGCGTGGTGGGCGTCACCTCGGCTTATTTCCTGGCGCGCCAGGGCCACGACGTGATCCTGGTGGACAGCCAGGCGCGGCCCGCCGAAGTCTCCAGCTACGCCAACGGCGGCCAGCTAAGCTACAGCTACGTGGCGCCCCTGGCCGGCCCCGGCGTGCTCTCCAGCGTGCCCGGCTGGCTGCTGCGCGACGATTCCCCGCTGCGTTTCCGTCCCCGGCTCGATCCTCATCAATGGCGCTGGTGCCTGCAGTTCGCGCTGGCCTGCCGCGCTTCGGTGGCCCGCGCCTCCACCGCCGAGATGCTGACGCTTTCCTATCTGAGCCGCGACGTCATGCATCGCCTGCTCGAGCAGGAAGACCTGGATTTCGGCCATCTCACGAACGGCAAGCTGATCGCCTATCGCAGCCCCCCGCTGCTGGAGAAGGCGCGCGCGCTGGTGGCCTACCAGGCCGAGCACGGCGCCGAGCAGCGCGTGCTGGACGCCGACGAGACCCTGGCGCTGGAGCCCGCCCTGGCCGGCATGGGCGGCAGCCTGGCCGGCGCCATCTATACGCCCAGCGAAGAGGCGGGCGATTGCCGCCAGTTCACCGAGGCGCTGTTCGAACGCCTCGGCACGCTGGGCAACGCCGAATGCGTCATGTCCAATCCGGTGTCGGGTCTGCGCCGCGAGGGCGGGCGCATCGTCGCCGTCGACACGTGCCAGGGCGACATCGCGGCCGACGCCGTGGTGCTGGCCACCGGCATCGGCACCCGCGCGCTGCTCGAGCCCCTGGGCGAAGACGTGCCGCTCTATCCGCTCAAGGGCTACAGCCTGAGCGTGCCGCTGGCGGCCGGCGACCGTGTCGCGCCTTCCATCAGCGTGACCGACTACGAGCGCCGCATCGTGTATGCGCGCGTGGGCAACGTGCTGCGCATCGCCGCCATGGTGGACATCGGCAGCCGCGATGCCGAGATCGACCCGGCCCGCGTGGCGCTGCTCAAGCGCCAGGTGAGCGAGGCTTTTCCCGCGCTGGACTTGCGCCAGGCCATACCCTGGGCGGGCCTGCGGCCGGCCACGCCGACCGGCAAGCCCCTCATCGGGCGCAGCCGCGCGGCGAGCAATCTCTGGCTCAACATCGGACAGGGCGCGCTGGGCTTCACGCTGGCCTGCGGCAGCGCGGCGCTGCTGAGCGCCCAGATCGGCGGGGTCGAACTGCCGCTCGACCCGGCGCCGTTCCGGCCCTGACTGAAGGTGAAGGCGCGCCTTCAGGCCGGCGCCCACACGGCGTGGCTGCGCGGGGTGTCGATGGCGTAGTCGGAATATTTGCGGGCGAAGAATTCGACGCCCAGAGGGTGTGCGCCGCGCGCAGCGGCTGGCGCGGATCGCCGGCAATCTCGCCGCGCAGGTTGCCGGCGCCATGCACGTAGCCCACGAATGCGGAGTGCGAGTACCGCGCGTACTCCTGCAACTGGTGCACGATGCCCAGCGCCGCGCCCGGATAGGTTTCCTCGGAAGCCAGCGCCAGTCCCAGCCGCTTGCCTGCCATGCGCCGGCGCACCCGCGCGGCCTCGTCGGAATCGCCCGCGTAGTGGGCGAACGAGCGGTCGAAAAACGCCTTGGTCTGGGCCGACATGCCATACCAATAGATGGGCGTGGCGAAGAGCACGCCGTCGGCGGGCAGGAAGTGCTCCAGGAACAGCTCGGCATATCGGTCGTCGGGCGCCGGCCGGTGGCGCAGATCCGTCAGGAAGCCGTTCAGGTAGTCGTCCAGGAACAGCAGTTCGGCGCTCGTGCCGGCCTGGCGGGCGCCCTCCAGCGCGGCGACCGCGAGCGCGGCGCTGTTGCCGTCGCGCCGCGGACTGCCCACCAGCACGAGCAGCCGTTGGGTATGATGACCTGAATTCATGGTTCTCTCCTCGGAAGCAAAAGGCGGTTGCCTTCCATCAGGGAGAACTCTAGGGCGTCCGCAGGGCCGCCACAAACGACGATTCCTATATCTGGATGAATTCAATTCATCCATAGCGGGGCTGTGCCCCAGGGAGCATGCCATGTTCGCCGCCATGCCCATCACCGCCCTGCGCGCGTTCGAGGCGGCCGCGCGCCTGCGCAGCTTCAAGCTGGCGGCGGCCGAGCTGGCCGTCACGCCCACGGCCGTGTCGCATCAGGTGCGCGCCCTGGAAGAACACCTGGGCGCGCCACTGTTCGAGCGGGTGCCGCGCGGAGTGAGACTGACCGCGGCAGGCGGGAGCCTGTTCCAGTCGGTGCATGCCGCGCTGCTCGACGTGGCCCGCGCCATGGACGCGTTGCGGCCCAGGCCGGCCGCCGGCGCGCTGACGGTTTCCGTTACGCATTCCTTTGCCGCGCTGTGGCTGGTGCCTCGTCTCGGGCGCTTCTACGCGGCGTTTCCGCAATACCGCCTGCGCCTGGACGCGCGCAGCGAGCCGGTGGACCTGCTGCAGGACGCCAGCGTGGACGTGGCCGTGCGCTACAGCCGGCGGCGCTACCCTGCGCTGCGCGAAGCCGCGCGGCTGCCCGAGGTGTTCCGCGTGTATGGCGCGCCGGCGCTGCTGGCCAGGCTGGACGCCGGCCCGCGCCGCTGGTGA
>NZ_LHSJ01000099.1:13658-18602 GCF_001270295.1 Achromobacter sp. DMS1
TGGCTGGTCGACAGCAGCGTCTATCCGCACGCGCTGCGCGCCCGCGGGCTGGACTTCCTCCGCCCCGACCAGGCCGACCGCGACCGGGTCGCGCGCATCATCATGGACGAACTCGTCTACGGCCGCGTCGAGCCCGACTCGGTACGGGCGCTGCAGGCGGTGGCCCGGCGGCTGGCCGACGCCGGCTGCGATGCCGTGGTGCTGGGCTGCACCGAGCTGCCGCTGGTGTTGGACGAGGCCGGCTGCGGGCTGCCCGTGCTGGATTCCACCCGCATCCTGGCCCGCGCGGCGCTGGCGCGGGCGGCCGGTCAGAGCTGATCCAGTCCGTGCCGGCGCAGCCGCTCCAGGTCCAGCACCCGGATCTGGTTGTAGGCCAGCGCCAGCATGCCCTGGTCGGCCAGCGACTGCAGGGCCTGGTTCACGCGCTGGCGCGACAGGCCGGTGAGATAGCCCAGCTCCTCCTGCGAAATGGGCAGGGCGAGGTCGGTGGACGGATAAAGATTGGGGTTGAACAACTGCGCCAGCGATTGCGCCACCCGCGCATCGGGGTCGAGCAGCCGGTGATTCTGGATAGAGGCGATGAACTCGCCCATGCGATTGTTGAGCTGGTCGATGACGAAGCGCGAGAACGGCAGGCTGGAGGCCAGCAGTTCGTGAAAAGTGTGCGCGGGCACCTGCATGACCAGCGAAGGCTGGATGGCCACCACATCGTACTTGCGCAGCTCGCGCTTGATGACGCTGCCCTCGCCGAACCAGCCGCCGGGCGGCACGCCCGAGAAGGTGCAGCTGCGGCCGGACTCGTTGTAGATCGCCAGCTTGAGCAGGCCGGTGTGCACGCCCAGCCAGAAATCCGCGGGCGCGTTGCGCCGGGCCACACAGGCGCCGTCGGGCACCCGCTCGGCGCGCGCCGCGCCGAGCACCAGCGCCTGGTGCGCCGGCGCCAGGGCCCGGAACCAGGCACAGGCGCGGAAAAGCGCCTCCCGTTCCGCCGGAGAAACGATGTTTGAAACGTCGGACATGCTGAGATCCGTGTAAAACTCGGGATTGCCGATGCGTAAAAGCGTCTGTCATGCAGGCGACAGACTGCATTTTCGACGCCTGGTTAAGCTAGGGCAATCGGCCCGGATCAAACGATCTGCCCAGATCAAACAAGTCCGGCACAGCAATAAGGGGCGCCGCAGCGCCCCGCAGGAGACAACGCATGAGCGGCATGTTCGAACATGGCCTGGCGCGCCGCGAGGCCAACTACCAAGCTCTCACCCCGGTGGATTTCATCGCCCGCGCGGCCGAGGTCTACGGCCACCGGCTGGCCGTGGTCCATGGCCGGGTGCGCCGGACCTGGGGCCAGACCTACGAACGCGCGCAACGCCTGGCCAGCGCGCTGGAGCGCGCCGGCATCGGGCGCGGCGACACCGTCGCCGTCATGCTGCCCAACATTCCGGCCATGATCGAAGCCCATTTCGGCGTGCCCATGCTGGGTGCGGTGCTCAACACCCTCAACACCCGCCTGGACACGGCCAGCGTGCTCTTCATGCTGGGCCACGGCGAGGCCCGCGCCCTCATCATCGACACCGAATACGCCGAGATCGCCCAGCGCGCCCGCGCCGAGTTTCCCCAGATCAAGCTGATCTCGGTGCACGATCTGGACGGCGCGCCGGCCGCCCTGCCCGGCGCCGTCGATTACGAGGAATTCCTGGCCGCGGCCGATGCCCGCTACGACTGGCAGCCTCCGCCCGACGAATGGGACGCCATCGCCCTGAACTACACCTCCGGCACGACGGGCGATCCCAAAGGCGTGGTCTACCACTACCGGGGCGCCTATCTCAACGCGCTGTCCAACATCCTCGAATGGGACATGCCCAAGCACCCGGTGTATCTCTGGACCCTGCCGCTCTTTCACTGCAACGGCTGGTGTTTCGCCTGGACCGTCGCGGCGCGCGCCGGTGTCAACGTGTGCCTGCGCAAGTTCGACCCGCAGACCGTCTTCGACCTGATCCGCGCCGAGGGCGTCACCCATTACTGCGGCGCACCCATCGTGCAGAGCGCCCTGGCCAACGCGCCCGCCGCCCTGCGCGAGGGCATCGCGCATACGGTGCGCACCATGGTCGCCGGCGCCGCGCCCGCGCCGTCGGTCATCGCCAAGATGCGCGAAATCGGCTTCGAGCTGACGCACGTGTACGGCCTCACCGAAGTCTACGGGCCGGCCGCCGTCTGCGCGCGGCAGGAATCCTGGGACGCGCTGGACGACGAGCGCCGCGCCCTGCTTACCGCGCGCCAGGGCGTGCGCTATCACCTGCAGGCCGGCGTCTCGGTGCGCCACCCCGACACCATGGAGCCCGTGCCGGCCGACGAACAGACCGTGGGCGAGATCATGTTCCGCGGCAATATCTGCATGAAGGGCTATCTGAAGAACGAGCGCGCCACCGAGGAAGCCTTGCGCGGCGGGTGGTTCCACACCGGCGACCTGGGCGTCATGACCGCCGACGGCTACGTGCGCATCAAGGACCGCAGCAAGGACATCATCATTTCCGGCGGCGAGAACATCTCCAGCATCGAGGTCGAGGACGCGCTGTACCGGCACCCGGCCGTGGCCGCCGTGGCGGTGGTGGCCATGCCCGACCCCAAGTGGGGCGAAACGCCCTGCGCCTTCGTGGAACTCAAGCCCGGCTGCGCCGCCACGCAGGAGGAGATCATCGCCCACTGCAAGCTGCTGCTGCCTGGCTTCAAGGTGCCGCGCGCGGTACGCTTTGGCGAACTGCCCAAGACCTCCACCGGCAAGATCCAGAAGTTCGAGCTGCGCGCCGCGGTGGGCGCCACGCGGGCCATCGACCTGGCCGACCCCAAGCGGCCCGCCTGAGCCCCAACCCGTTTTTTCCAGGAGCCATTACGCCATGCCGTACCAAGCCCCCGTCAAGGACATGCTGTTTGTGCTGAACCACCTGGCGGGCCTGCCGCAGGTGGCCGCCCTGCCCGGCTTCGAGGACGCCACCGCCGACACCGTGCGGGCCGTGCTGGACGAGTCCGCGCATTTCGCCGCCGACGTGCTGGCGCCCCTGAACCAGACCGCCGACCGCGACCCCGGCGGCTGGCGCGACGGCGACGTCAGCACCGCGGCCGGCTTCAAGCAGGCTTTCCGCCTGTACGCCGAATCCGGCTGGCAGGGCATGAACCATCCCGCCGAATACGGCGGCCAGGGCCTGCCGGGCCTGCTGGGCGCGGCCTGCGCCGAAATGCTCAATTCGGCCAACCTGTCCTTCGCGCTCTGCCCGCTGCTGACCAACGGCGCCATCGAAGCGCTGCTCACCGCGGGCTCGCCGGCATTGCGCCAGCGCTACATCGAGCCCATGATCTCGGGCCGCTGGACCGGCACCATGAACCTGACCGAGCCGCAGGCCGGGTCCGACCTGGCCCTGCTGCGCACCCGCGCCGAACCCGCCGGCGACGGCACCTACCGCATCAGCGGCACCAAGATCTTCATCACCTACGGGGAACACGACCTGGCCGAGAACATCATCCACCTCGTGCTGGCCCGCGTGCCCGGCGCGCCCGAAGGCGTGAAAGGCATCTCGCTCTTCCTGGTGCCGAAGTTCCTGGTCAACGAAGACGGCAGCCTGGGCGAGCGCAACGACGTGCGCTGTGTCTCCATCGAACATAAGCTGGGCATCAAGGCCAGCCCCACCTGCACGCTGCAGTACGGCGACGCGGGCGGCGCGGTGGGCTATATCGTGGGCGAAGAAAACCGCGGGCTGGACGCCATGTTCATCATGATGAACGCCGCCCGCTTCGCCGTGGGCATGCAGGGCGTGGCCGTGGCCGAGCGCGCCCACCAGCACGCGCTGGCCTATGCCGCCGAACGGGTGCAGAGCCGCCCGGTGGACGGCTCCTCGCGCGAGGCCGTGCCCATCATCCGCCACCCCGACGTGCGCCGCATGCTGGGCACCATGCGCGCCCTCACCGAAGCCGGGCGCGCCCTGGGCTACTACACGGCCGGCCACGCCGACCTGGCCCACGCCAGCCCAGATCCGGAGGCGCGCAAGCGCCACCGCGCGGTGCAGGAATTCCTGGTTCCCATCGTCAAGGGCTGGTGCACCGAGATGTCCGTCGAGGTCGCCAGCCTGGGCGTGCAGGTGCATGGCGGCATGGGCTACATCGAGGAAACCGGCGCGGCCCAGTACTACCGCGATGCGCGCATCCTGCCCATCTACGAAGGCACCACGGCCATCCAGGCCAACGACCTGGTGGGGCGCAAGACGCTGCGCGACGGCGGCGCGACGGCGCGCTGGCTGCTGGACGAAATCGCCAAGACCGAGCACGACCTGCAGGCCCGCGCCGAACCGCAGGCCAGGCGCATGCTGGCTCCGCTGCGCCAGGCGCGCGAGGCGCTGGCCAGCGCCGTCGGCTTCGTGCTGGAGCACGCCGCCTCCGCCCCCAATGCCGTGTTCGGCGCGGCCGTGCCCTATCTGCTGCTGGCCGGCACCACGCTGGCCGGCTGGCAGATGGCGCGGGCGCTGCTCGCCAGCCTCGACCTCAAGGCCGAAGATCCGGCATTCCACGAGGCCAAGATCGCCACGGCCCAGTGCTACGCCCTGCACAAGCTGAGCCAGGCGCCCGGCATGGCGGCGGCGGTGCTGGGCTCGGCCGATTACGAGGTCGAGCCCTGAGGCGGGCTCGCGGCGGACCCCGCTTCCGCCGCGAACTCGCGCTCCAGCCAATCCAGGAAGGCCCGCACGGGCGCGTGACGCTCCCGGCCCGGCGCGCACAAGGCCGTATACGCCGCGCCGGGCACGCTCACCTCGGGCCGGTACGGGGCCAGCGCGCCGCCCCGCACGCAGTCCGACACCATCACGGAGCTGGCCAGCACCAGCCCCTGCCCGGCCGTGGCGGCCTGCAGGGCGTAGTGCTCCTCGGCGTAAGGCAGCACCAGGGCCGGCTCGCGCCAGCCCG